>CALGEF010000291.1 GCA_937881755.1 uncultured Acidobacteriota bacterium | reverse complement strand
CCTCGATCATCTACCCGCCGAGCGCCGGACGTAACTTCAACGAGGTGCTCCGCCTGCTTGACTCCCTGCAGCTGACGGATGGCTACAAGGTCGCCACGCCGGTCAACTGGGTCGACGGCGATGACGTGATCATCCTGCCATCGCTGCAGGACCCTGCCGAAATCGCGCGGCTTTTCCCGAAGGGCTACAAGACGCTGAAATCCTACCTGCGCGTCACACCCCAGCCCAGCAGGGCCTGAAAGCTGCCCGGTCGTTCGGGGACGGAGAATCCATACCGCACCCCCGCAAACTGTAACGCGCACGACAGAAATCGGCCTGCACCATACGTCGCCGCGCGCTGAAACTTCGTGCACAGTGCGATCCGGGGACACCGGGGCCGGACTTGAAAGCTTCTGACACGGCCCGGCATCAACTACCTTATCTCCGGCGCTGCGCCAGAGCGTTGGCGGGCGCCGCCGCCGAAGGCGGTCTGTCAGTCGGACAGATGCCGGAAACACTGCCAGGCGATACCGAGGGAGGGGTCAGCCAGGTGACTTCGTTCCGTGCCCCGGACACCGCCACCGTGCTGCTGTTCATCACCGCCACCTCCCGCTGGCGGATCGGCCGGGTCGAGGGCGGGATCATGCTGGCCGGCTATGTCGGCTATTGCGTCTGGCTGGGCATGAATTCGGCGGCGTGATCGCGTCTTGACGCAGCAGGCGCGCGGCTCCACTCCGCGTCGGCCATGCGCCTGCCCCACCCCATCCTTCTCGTCTGCTTCGGCGTCATCTTCGGGTGCGGCGTCGACGCCGTGATGAAACACGTGATGCTCGGCGGCACGAGCGTGCTGACCGCAACGGCCTGGCGCTACATCCTCGGCTCGGGGATCATGGTCGCCCTGTTCGCCGCCAGCCGTCGCCCCGTCCCGGGCCTGCCCGCCATCCGTTTCCATGCCCTGCGCTCCCTTGCGCAGGTCATCTCTGCCTTCTGCTTCTTCTACGCTCTGACCCAGATCGCCCTTGCCGAGGCCGTCGTCATGGGCTTCAGCGCCGCCCTGATGATCGCGCCGATTGCCCGCGTGATCCTCGGGGAGAAGATGAGCCGGGTCACGATCGTCGCCACGCTGATCGGCTTTGCCGGCGCTGCCGTGGCGGCCACTGCGCAGACCGCCGGCGCGCCGGAAGACGGAAACCGGCTCTATGGCACCGGTGCGATCCTCATCTCTGCTGTGCTCTACGCGCTCAACATCGTACTCCTCCGCCAGCGGTCGAAGGAGGAGGACAGCCTGACCCTGGTGACGTTCATGAACGTCTTCCCGGCGCTTTTCCTCCTGCCCTTCATGTTCCTGTTCACTAAGTGGACGCCGGAAGCGCATTCCTGGGGTGCGATGATCGGCGTCGCCTTCCTCGGCATCGGCATCTGGTGGCTGATGACGCTCGCCTATGCCAAGGCGAAGGCGCAGACGCTCGCGCCGTTCGAATATACCGGCCTCATCTGGTCGGCCCTGCTCGGCTATGCTTTCTTCCAGGAGATCCCTGGCTGGCGCGTCTATGCCGGCGCAGCGATCATCATCGCCGCCTGCCTCGTCGTCGCTTTCGAGACGCACTTTGTCGCGCGCCGCGAAGCGAAACTGCCGACGAGCGATATCCTGACCTGACCGTCAGAGGGCGGGCTGTCCGGTTGCGGACGATGTCCCACCGAGCAACTCGGCGAGGCGCCCGAAGTGCTCTTTCTGAAGCGCTTCCAGTCGGTCCACCTTCTCGTGCAAGGCAAGGATCTCGAGCTCAGCCTTGAGATTCACCTCATAGTCAGTATGCGCCACAACCCTGTCCTTCGCCGACTGGCGGTTCTGGGACATCATGATGATGGGTGCCTGCAAGGCCGCCACCATCGACAGGACGAGGTTCAGGAATATGAACGGGAACGGATCGAACCGCACATTTGCGGCCAGCAGGAGCCCGTTGGCCGTGATCCGGACAAACAGGAAAAGCAGGAAGCCGATGATGAACGGCCATGAGCCGCCAACGCGCGCAATTGCATCAGACAGCCGCTCACCCTGCGACGTCCCGGCATCAATCGTGGCATTTGCATCCGGCACCAGCGGCCGGCGCGAGCGGAAGGCATCAACCGCCCGCTCCGCTTTCTCAGCGTTACCGGGTCGGCGCGGCGCGCCGCTGAACAGGTTGATGACGGCTTCGATGATCATGGGACCTCCCTGAAATTCCAGGGAGTTCACTATACGCCCGCACGACTAAAGCGCGAGCTCGAGCTTCCCGTTCACCAGCGCCGAGTAGTCATTGACCAGCGTCTCGGAGATCGCGCCCGGCTTGTAGAGATGTTCGCCGATTTCGCAGACGGGCGTGAGTTCCGCGGCCGAACCAGTAATGAAACACTCGCTGAATGTGGGCAGTTCCGACGGGAAGATCGCCCGCTCAACCACTTCGATCTGGCGCGCCCTGGCGAGCGCAATCGTCGTCTGACGGGTCAGGCCGTTGAGGAAACAGTCCGGCGTCGGCGTGTGCAGCGCGCCGTCGCGCACGAAGAAGATGTTGGCGCCGGTTGCCTCGGCGATCTGGCCGCGCCAGTCGAGCATCAGCGCGTCCTGGTAGCCCGCCTTTTCGGCTGCATGCTTGGACAACGTGCAGATCATGTAGAGGCCGGCCGCCTTCGCCTCGCAAGGCGCGGTGTCAGGCGCCGGGCGCTTCCAGGGCGCATGGTTCAGGCGGATGCCCTTCATCTTATCGGCAAAATAGTCACCCCAGTTCCAGACAGCGACCGCCAGGTGGATCGTGTTGTTCTGGGCCGAGACACCCATCATCTCCGAGCCGCGCCAGGCGATGGCGCGCACATAGGCGCTCTCGAGGCCGGACTTCTCGACGGCTTCCTTCTTGGCACGCTCGACCTCATCGACGCTGAACGGGATGTCGAAGCCCATAATCCCGGCAGACCGGTGCAGGCGCCTGGAATGATCCAGCGAGCGGAAGATTTTGCCGCCATAGGCGCGCTCGCCCTCGAACACCGCCGAGGCATAGTGCAGGGCGTGGGTCAGCACATGGACCTTGGTGTCACGCCAGGGTACAAACTGGCCGTCCATCCAGATGTATCCGTCTCGGTCATCATAAGGGATGGCAGCCATAGGAACGCTCCTCGCTTGAACTTTCTGCGTATTCGGGTTCATTTCCGACTTATGTCCCTGCCCGTCAACCTGAACCGGCCATTCGACCCCAGACTGTTCCTGACCGATCAGGAGCTGGACCGGAGCGCAGGACTCCTGATTTCAGGGGCATCCGTGCTCGCCAAGGCGGCCGAGAGCGCCCGCAAGAAGGCCGGTCTGAGCAAGCCAGAGCTGCAGATTCTCATGGCCGCGCGCTACCGTCCGGGCCTGACAGTCAGCGAAATGCGCAGTACGCTGGGCATGACCGTGCCAACCTTTGCCCGGATCATCGGCAAGCTGGACGACCGCGGCCTGATCGAGCGGGCCCGCGAGACCGGGGATGCGCGCCGGCGCAAGCTGACATTGTCGGACGCCGGGGTGACCCTGACGACGCCCATTGCCATCGAGGTGCGCGAGCGGCTGCGCCTCGCCTTCCGCGCCAGCGGGCCGGAAGCGGTCGCCGGGGCCCGCTTCCTGCTTGAAGCGTTGGTGAAATAACCCGCGATGAAAGAACCCGCCCATATCCTGATCGTTGACGACGATGACCGTATCCGCGACCTGACCAAGCGCTTCCTGACGATGAACGGCTTCCGCGTCAGCGGCGCGGCGGATGCTGCTGCTGCGCGGCGCCTGATGGAGAGCATGGCGTTCGATCTGGCGATCCTCGACATCATGATGCCGGGCGAGGACGGCCTGTCGCTCCTCTCCGGCATCCGCAAGGGTCCTTCCCGTGAGACCCCCGTGATGCTGCTGACCGCCCGCGGCCTGACGAGCGACCGGATCGAGGGCCTGCGTCTCGGCGCCGATGATTATCTCGCCAAGCCCTTCGAGCCGGAGGAATTGGTGCTGCGCTGCGAGGCGATCCTGCGCCGCTCGCAGAAATCCGCGCCCCCGCCGGACGAGATCGAGATGTCCGGCCTCCTGTTCAACGCGGCGCGCGGCGAGCTTAAATCCGGCGACGAGCGTATCCGGTTGACGGACGCCGAACTGCAACTGCTCACCGTACTCGCCCGAAATGCCGGTGAGCCCGTCAGCCGCGAGGATCTGGCGGTGCTGACCTCGGCGGGCCTCGAACGTTCCGTAGACGTACAGGTCACGCGCCTGCGCCGGAAGATCGAGCCGAACCCGAAGGAACCGGTGCATATCCAGACGGTGCGCGGTATCGGCTACCGCCTGATGCCGGACTGAGATGGCCATGCTGCGCCTGAGAGACATCACCCCGCGCGGGCTCTATGCCCGCACCCTGCTGCTCCTGCTGGTGCCGGTTCTGCTGATCCTTGGGCTGATGACATGGTATTATTATTCGAGCCAGGTGGCCGAAGTGAACCGCAAGTTCGCGCAGGCGATCTCCCGCGATGCCAACCTGATCCGCGCCGCCTGTCTGAACCCGTCCTATACCGATGACGACCTCGCCCGGATCCGGTTCCAGCTGGAGACCTGGTTTACCTGCAAGCTGCAAGGCAATGCGATTGCCGACGCAGACCTGAAGCAGGACTTTCCCTATGGCGGTGTACTGAGGGCCGAACTGATGAGCCGCGGGGGCGAGCCGGTCTTCGTCGGGCTGGAGCGCGGCGACGCGCGCCTGCACATCCGCTTCCCGTCGCCGCAAGGCCAGGGCGAGATCATCATAGACCGCAAGCGCGCCTTCATGATCAACTCGCACATCTTCATCGTCTGGGTCATAGCCTTCTCGCTGCTGATGGTCGCGCTCGCCATCGGCTTTCTCAACCAGCAGGTCCGCTCCATCCTGCGTCTCTCCGAAGCCGCGCGCGCCTTCGGCCGGGGCCGCGACCTGCCGGACTTCCGCCCCTCCGGCGCCACCGAAGTACGCGACGCCGCCCGCGCGCTGATCGACATGAAGGACCGCCTGACCGCCTTTGCCGACCAGCGCACCTCCATGCTCGCCGGCGTCAGCCATGACCTGCGCACGCCGCTGACACGCCTCAAGCTGGCGCTCGCGATGATGGACGAAAGCGCCGACATCCGCGCCGCCAGGTCCGATCTCGACGACATGGCGATGATGCTGGACGAATACCTCGCCTTCGCGCGCGGCGAGGAAGGCGACGAGGCGGCGCTGTTTGACATCGCGCAGATGACCCGCGAGGTGGCGACAGGTTTTGGCGGGCACGTGCCGGTGCTCGGCCCTCCGGGAATTCTCGTGATGGGCCGCCCACTGGCGCTGAAGCGCGCGGTGACGAACCTTCTGTCCAATGCACTGAAGTATGCCGCCACGGCGCGTGTGACACTGGTTGACGGCCCGCACTGGGCCGAGGTGGTGATCGATGATGACGGCCCCGGCATTGCGCCAGAACGCCATGAGGAAGCTTTCCGCCCCTTCTCGCGCCTCAATGATGCGCGCAGCCAGAACGAGTCCGGCACCGGCCTCGGCCTGACGCTGGCGCGCGACACGGCCCGCGCACATGGGGGCGATGTCCGGCTCTCCAAAAGCCCGCTTGGCGGCCTGCGCGCCGTCTTGCGTGTTCCGACCGAGCCACGTTAAGCGCCAGGCATGACCACACAGACTTGCCTGCCTGAAAGGGTCCGCATCGCGTCGGTCCAGTTCGAGATGCGGCAGATTGCGAGCCTAGAAGAGTTTTGCAACCGCATGGACGACTTCATGCGTGTGGCCAGCGAGTAGCGCGCGCAGTTCGCCGTAATCCCGGAACTGTATACCCTGCAGACCCTGTCACTGGCCCCGAAGCTTCCGGATGTTTGCGAAGCGATTGACGCGCTGACGGCCGCCACCCAGCGCTTCGGAGCTTTGCCGACGGACCTTTCCGTCCGCCACCGGATCGATGTCATCGGCGGCACGCATGTAACGCGCGCAGGCTCTGGTGCGATCCGTGCGTGGCTTATGCAGTGCTTTGCGATGGCACCCTGCACCGCCAGAAAAGGGAGACGCCGCGCCTTCGGAGCGCACCTTCCGTAGCGTCATGGGCGGCAGCGACAACAAGGTGATCGGGACAGATTGCGGGCCGATCGGCATCGCCATCTGTTCTGACAGCGAGTTTCCCGAACAGGTATGCCACCTTGTGGATCAAGGTGCGATGATCCTGTCCGGGCCGGTCTGCACCGATGACCGGAACGGTTATCTCCGCGGACGGTATTGCTGCGCGGCGCGCGCCATCGAAAACCAGATCTACGTGACGATGTCCGGCGTGTGCGCCAACCTGCCGAATGTCGGCAACATGGATGTCCACTATGTGCAGGGCGCGGTGCTGACCCCCTGCGACCTGCCTTTGCCTGGAACGGGATACAGGCGGAGGCCGAACCGAACGCGGAGACGATGATGGTCGCGGATGCCTCGCTGGCGCGCCTCGCCGAATCCCGCCTGCGCGGCAAGGGTGCAGAACCTCAATGACCGGCGCACGGATCTGCACGGCAGCGGGCGGAAGGGCTAGGCGAGCCTTGCCGCCAACTGGTCCATGAAACCCGCCAGTTCGAGGTCCTTCTGCGTGACGCCGTCCGCGTCATGCGTAGTTAGGGTCACCTCGACCTTGTTGTAGACATTGAACCATTCGGGATGGTGGTCCATCTGCTCGGCCTTCAGAGCCGCGCCGGACATGAAGGCGAAGGCGGTCTTGAAGTCGGCGAACTTGTAGGCCTTCTGAATGGCGTCGCGCTCGCCGTCCGGGGCTTTCCAGCCCTTGAGTGCTTTCAGGGCTGCGGCAGCACCGATCTTCCTGCTCATGTTCATTCCTCTCCGTCTTGTCCGAGTACGAAGTAAATCCAGGTACCGTCTTCCGAAATGGCCGTGCGCATGCCGGGATAGCCCTCGCCGGCGCGGATGCGGGCGATGCCGTCCTCGCCGATCAGGTCCCCAAGCCGGCGGCGGTCCTGAAATGTCAGCTTTTCCGGGATCAGATCGGCGGCGTCCTTCGCGGCGAGGTCCGGCCAGACATACCAGCGCTGGCCATCGATCTCGCGCAGGCCGGCGGGCTGGTCGAACAGTTCACGGAGTTTCCGGTTAGGATCGACGCCGGTGCGGCGCAAGAGGTCCCAGAACCGGTCATGCGACTGGCCGCCGAGGTTCGACTTGAAACCGGGATTGCGCGCGGCGATTTCGCCGAGGCCGCGCAGGGATCCCCTTGTGGCTTCATGGATCAGCGCGTCACGCGTCTTCGCGGCGGCCTTGCTGACTTCGATGGGTGCAGGCTCAGCAGGGACTTGCGTAAAGCGCTCGTCGGGTACAGGCGGCAGGGTCACGACTACTTCCGGCCCGGCCTGCGAACAGCCAGGCAGCAGCCCTGCAACCATGAGCGCGGCGAGGCTAGCGAAGCGCATAGCCGGTCACGGCTTCCAGATCGGTGAGGAGCTGTTCTTCGCCGGTGACCTTGATGGTGGCCATGCCCATGTCGCGGGCGGGCTTCAGGTTGATGCCGAGGTCATCGAGATAGACGCAGGCTTTGGGATCGACATCGAGCGCTTCGCACATCAGCGCATAAATGCGGGGATCGGGCTTGCGGATGCCGAGCTTGGAACTTTCAATGAGGTGGTCGAACTGGTCGAAGACGGCGGCGAGTTCCTTCGCCTTGGCATCGTCCTGCGTCATCGAAGCGCCCTTGCCGATGGGGGCGTTGTTGGTGATGCAGCCCACCTTGCCTTTCGTCTTGCAGACCCTCAGCGCGTGGACGACGCGGGGGCGCAGATTGCCCGAGAGGAGGCCGAGGATGTCGCGGCCGCGGACATCATGGCCGAGCGCCTTTGCCTCGATCCGGAACAGTTCGTCGAACCCGTCGGCGTCAACATGCGACTGCTCCAGTTTCGCCCATGCGTTCTCAAGGGGATTAACGGAATTGACGGTGCGGATGAAATCCACCGGCAGGCCGGAGGCGGCCTCGTACCGGTTGAAGGCCTCGAAGGGCGAGGAGGTGAAAACCCCGCCGAAATCCCAGATGATGGCTTGGAAGATGCGTGTCATGGCGGCTAGCTAGCGCGCGCGGCGCGGCAATTCAAACCCTGATTTTCGCCCGCCCTGCCCTTGCAGCGCGTCGCGGGGGCGATAGTGTCCCGGCCCGAAACAAAAGCGAGACTAGAGGGAGAAAAACCATGGGCGTTCTGGACGGAAAAGTGGTGCTGGTCACTGGCGGCGGCAACGGCATCGGCAAGGAATGCGCCCTGCTGGCGGCGCGCGAAGGCGCAAAAGTCGTGGTCAACGACCTCGGCGGCAGCCTGAAGGGCGATGAGGAAGGCTCGGCCGGTCCGGCAGAGGCTGTCGCGGCAGAAATCCGCAAGGCGGGCGGTGAGGCGGTTTCCAACTCCGAGAGCGTGACGGACTATACCGCCGTGGCCGGCATGGTGACGCAGGCGCTGGACACCTATGGCCGGCTAGACGCGATCATCAACCCGGCCGGCATCCTGCGCGACGGGATGTTCCACAAGATGAGCGAGCAGGACTGGAAGGGCGTGATCGACGTTCACCTGCATGGCTCCTTCAATGTGACGCGTGCCGCGATCGAGTATTTCCGCGAGAACGAGCGCGGCTCGTTCGTGCTGTTCACCTCCACGTCCGGACTGATCGGAAACATCGGCCAGGCGAACTATGCTGCCGCGAAGCTTGGCATTGCAGGCCTCAGCCGTGTGGTGGCGATGGAGGGCGCAGCGAAGAAGGTGCGCTCCAACATCATCGCGCCGTTTGCCTGGACACGGATGATCGCCTCGATCCCGGTGAAGGATGAAGCCGGCGCGCAGCGGGTCGAGCGGATGAAGAACGGCATGCGGGCCGATCAGGTGGCGCAGCTGGGTGTCGCGCTGTGCGCCGACACGGCGGCACATGTCAGTGGGCAGATCTTCGGCGTGCGCGGCAACGAGGTCATCCTGTTCGACCAGCCGCGCCCGGTGAAATCTCTGGCGCGGCTTGAGGGCTGGACGCCGGAAACCCTGATCGACCATTGCTTCCCGGCGATGAGCGGCAGCTTCTTCAGTCTGGGCGCGACGACGAGCGTTTTCCCGTACGATCCGGTTTAGTACAGCTTTGCCTTGTCTGGCGAAGACCCTCACCTCCCAGGACGGCTGGCCGCAGGAGGTGAGGGTCTTTGGTTTAGGAATTTCTCTGAGTTGAATTCATGCACGGAGTACAGTTCTGTGCACTGAGGTGTGGCGGAAGGATCGGGGAAGTATTTTAAAAGGTCCTGAGGGGACTGGTTTTTTGTTTCCGGACGGGGTGGTTTTTGCAGGCGCAAGTTCGCGTGCGTGCCCTCGCCGACCTGATTCAAACTGTTTCAAGCAGTGCCTGTGTGATGGCGTTTATTTCTCAATTTTATCAGACTTTCTCTTTTTTCTCACGCCCTGCCGGATTATCACCATCCTTTATCGCGGCAGCGGACATTGGTAACATGTGCAGTTAAGTCCGGGTCCCGGTCTTCGCCTGCGGCGAAACCGGGATGACGA
Organism: uncultured Acidobacteriota bacterium; assembly: GCA_937881755.1. GTDB lineage: Bacteria > Pseudomonadota > Alphaproteobacteria > Caulobacterales > Hyphomonadaceae > Hyphomonas. Next base: position 26,685 of record CALGEF010000291.1, on the reverse strand, counting down.
GCTGTTGCTCGTGCGCATGTTAAGAGGGCGGCGGACCTACTCGGGCGTCAGGACCGCCGGGCCGCCTTCGTCCGCGGACGGATCGATGGGGGCAGGTTCGGCGGCGGGGGCTTCAGGGACCGGCTCCGCGAGGGGTTCGGTGTTGAAGGTTTCATCCGCGGAGTTGAGGATGTCGTTGAGGACATCATTCTCGTTCAGCGCGGGTTCGGCTTCGGCTGACGTGCCGATAGCCTCTTCGCCTTCGTCGGGCGCGTCCGGAAGGTCTTCGAAGACGGGCTCGGGACGGGGCGCGTCGCCTTTCCCGGGCTTCGGCAAGGCCAGACGGACATCGTCGCCGAGGACACAGGCGGCGTAGCCTTCATTGGCAACGACACGCATACGCGACATAATCGAGCCGGTGCGCTTCCTTACATAGGGGCCGGGCTTGTCGGCGCTCCATTTGTTCGGGGACGGAAGGACGGCAGCGAGGCGGGCGGCCTCCAGCTGCGAGAGATCAGCGGCGGACTTGCCGAAACGGGCCTGGGCGGCGGCTTCGGCGCCGAACAGGCCGTCGCCCCATTCAGCAACGTTGAGATAGACTTCCATGATGCGGCGCTTGCCCCAGACGGTTTCGATAACATAGGTCATCCAGGCCTCGCCGGCCTTACGGGGCATGCCGCCGCCATTCCAGAAGAAGACATTCTTGGCCGTCTGCTGGCTGATGGTCGAGCCGCCGCGGCGTTTCCTGCCGTCATGCTTCCTGTTGTACTCGCGGGCTTTCCCAATGGCGTCCCAGTCGATGCCGCCATGTTCGCAGAACTTCGCATCTTCGGACGCGATGACGGCGAGGACGAGATTGGGTGAGATCCTGTCGAGGCTGGTCCAGTCGCGCCGGACCTCTTCGCCCTGCATTCCGCGCTGGGTCATCAGGATGGTGCCGGGCGCGGGCAGGACCCTCAGGACAAGGGCGTAGAGATGGAAGAGCAGGAAGATGGCGATGCCGGCCTGCACGAACCGCACGAGAACGTGGCGCCAGAGCGGCAGGTTGCGCTTCGGCTTTTGCGGCGGAAGGGTGGTGTTGGCCATACCTTCGCTCATGCCCCGAGATCCCATTCTTCGATGACCGTTCTATCATGTTCGCTGGCGCGGCGCTGCGCCTTTTCCCCGGTAAAGCGGGCGCGATCAAGGCGGGCGAGCGCCCAGATGGCCGCGCCGCGCACGAGGGGCGAGGCATCGTCCAGCAGGGGCAATAAGCTGGCCGTGAGCCGGGCGCTGCCGGAATTGCCGATGGCGACGGCGACATTGCGCACGAACCGGTCCCGGCCGGAGCGCTTGACCGAGGAGCCGGAGAAGATTTCGCGAAACGCCGCGTCATCGAGGGCGGCGAGTTCGTCGAGGCCCGGTGTTTTCAGCTCCGCCCGGGCGAACAGGGCGGCCTCCGAGGCGCTCGCGGCGAACTTGTTCCAGGGACAGGCGGCAAGACAATCGTCACAGCCATAGATGCGGTTGCCCATCGCGGCGCGGAATTCGCGGGGGATGGGGCCGGCGTGTTCGATCGTGAGGTAGGAGATGCAGCGGCGGGCATCCAGCTGGTAGGGCGCGGGGAACGCAGCGGTGGGGCAGATGTCGAGGCAAGCGCGGCAGGAGCCGCAATGATCGGGTTCAGGCGCGTCCGGCGCGAGGGCGGCGCTGGTAAGGACCACGCCGAGGAAGAACCAGGAGCCGAGATCGCGGCTGACGAGGTTGGTATGCTTGCCCTGCCAGCCGAGGCCAGCCTTCTGGGCGAGCGGCTTTTCCATCAGGGGGGCGGTGTCGACGAAGACTTTCACCCCGGCGCCGGTCAGCTGGGCAACCTCCCCCGCGAGCAGCTTGAGGCGGGACTTGATCAGGTCATGATAGTCCCTGCCCCGCGCATAGACGGAGATGTTGCCGGTCTCGCGCTCGGCGAGCGTGTCAAGCGGGTTGTGATCGGGTCCGTAGTTCATCGCGACGACGAGGGCGGAGCGGGCCTGCGGCCACATCGCGGTGGGGGCGCTGCGGCGGGCAAGGGTATCCTCCATCCAGCGCATCCCGCCGTGGCGGCCCTCGGCGACGAAGGCGGCGAGGCGGGCGCCGGCCTCCCAGGCCTCGTCGGCGCGGGCGATGCCGGCGGCGTCGAAGCCGAGCGAGCGGGCGGCGGCTTTCAGCGTGTCTTCGAGGGAGGCAGGCGTGCCGGTCATGGGGTGCTGGGTAGCAGCCTTCGGGGCGGCAGGGAATCGCGCGCGCGCGGCGCGCGTCAGTTCGGGAGCTGGCAGGCGGTTTTCAGGGCGGCGACCGCTTCGGTGTACTGGCGGGCGAGGGCCATCGTCGCGAAGGGGACGGCGTGCTCGCTGAGGGGGTCGGCGGCGGTGCTGAGCGCGCCTTTGCGCAGGCAGGCCGAGCCGCCGCGGCAGGTGAGGCGGACGAGGGCCGTGCCCTCTTCCGTCTCCTCGGCTCCGTGTTCGATCACTTCGGCGAGCGGCATTTCCCAGAGGCCCCAGGCGGCGTTGCGTCCGTGGGTATGGACGAGGGTGTCGCAGTCGCCCCGCACCTGGTGGTAGGCGAAGAGGGCCTCGCCCGTGCGGTACCAGCGGAACGAGGGGGGCGGCCGGGGCGCGCCAGTTTCAGTGGCGGGGAGCGGCGCTGGCAGCGCGGCGGGTGTAGCCGCGCAGGCGGTGGCCGCCATCGCCAGAAGCACCGCAATCAGATTTCGCATGTCACCCCTCCACTGTTTGGCGGGCCGACAAGCCGCCCGGCCCTGAACCTGTCCTGAACACGCCTCAGCGGCCCATGAACTGGCGGACAGCATCGGTCGACAGGGCGAACTTGGCGAAGGACCAGGCGCGGTCCTTGCCAAGGGCCGTCAGCGTACTGATCACCTGTCGGCGGGCGTCACCGCGGGCCTCGAGCCAGGCATCGGCGCCGCCGGAGCGGAGCGCCTCGTCTGTGGCGGAGGCCTGCAGGCGGACGAGTTCGGAGATCAGGCGGCGGCCGGCGACGCGGTCCCAGTAGGGGGCCTTGATCAGGCCTTCGCGGGCGGAGGCGCGCAGCCGGTCGAGCCGCAAGGCATCGCCGATGGCGTAGAAGGCGGCGGCGGTTTCCGGCACCTTCTTTTTTGCCTGCTGCGAGACCGCGACGATATCGAGGCCCTGCGCAAAGTAGCTCATCGCGGCAGCCCAATGGGCAAGCGCTTCGGGGGCGCCGCGCTTGATGAAGGCACGGGCATCGCGCTCGATCCGGGAGGCCGGGAAGTCCGTCTGGACATCGGCGAGCGCCATCTTGAGTTCGTTGAGCGGGGCATGGGTCTGCCTGACGGCGTCGCCGATGGTCTTGCCGGCGGCGGCGCGGATGAACCAGGCGGCGGCTTCGCTGGCGGCGTGGACGGCTTCCTGCTGAAGCTGCGTCTGCAGATCGGCGGCGACGTGTGTGTCGAGGGAGAAGACTTCGCGGCGGAAGCCGGCAAGGTCGAGCACTTCGCGGGCGGCCTCCAGAGCGCGGACGGCTTCGGCTGGCTCAGCACCGGTGAGCTCGCGCAGGCGCAGCAGCGCGGCCGGGCCGCAGAAATCCAGCGTGCGGTTGGCGATGACGGTGGCGATGATCTCGCGGCGGAGGCGGTGGCCTTTCATCGCCTTTTCGAAACCGTCGATGGGCGACGGGAAATAGGCCTTCAGCACCGGCGCCAGCCAGGGATCGTCCGGCAGGTCCGAGGCGACGAGATCGTCGAACAGGACGATTTTCGACCAGGCGAGCAGCACGGCAGCTTCGGGCCGTTTGAGCGGCTGGCCGGCGTCCTTGCGGGCCTGCATGGCGGTGGTCGAAGGCAGGCCTTCGAGGGCGCGGTTCAGCACGCCGCGCTGCTCGAGATAGACCATCACGCGCTCCAACGCGTCATGGTCTTCGGCGGCGGTGGAGGCGGCGAGCGTGAGGGCGTTCGACTGGTCGTAATTGTGCGCGAGGACGTGGGCCGCGACATCGTCGGCCATCGAGGCAAGAAGGTCGTTGCGGGCGGCCTCCTTCAGGTCGCCGAGGCGGATGGCTTCGGCGGCGAGGATCTTGATGTTTACTTCGTGGTCGGACGAATCGACACCCGCCGAGTTGTCGATGGCATCGGTATTGAGGCGTCCGCCGGCGAGAGCGAATTCGATGCGGCCGGCCTGCGTCATGCCGAGGTTGGCGCCCTCCCCGATCACCCTGGCTTTCAGGTCGCGGCCATTGACGCGGATGGCATCGTTGGCGCGGTCGCCGACATCGGCGTGGGATTCGGCGGCTGACTTCACATAGGTGCCGATACCGCCGAACCAGAGGAGGTCAGCTTCGGCTTTCAGGAGGGCGTGCAGGAGTTCGTCCGGCGTGACGGCGTCCTTGGCGAGGCCGGTGAGGGCTTTCACTTCCGCCGAGAGGGGGATCGACTTGGCGGCGCGTTCGAAGATGCCGCCGCCTTGCGAGATGAGCCTGGCATCGTAGTCCGCCCAGGTGGAGCGCGGCAGGGCGAACATGCGGGCGCGCTCGGCGAGGCTTGCGGCCGGATTGGCCGGGCACGGATCAATAAAGATGTGCATGTGGTTGAAGGCGGCAACGAGACGGTTCTCGGGCGAGAGGAGCATACCATTGCCGAAGACATCGCCCGACATGTCGCCGACGCCGATGACGGTGAAGGGCTGTTTCTGGATGTCCTTGCCCATTTCGCGGAAGTGGCGCTTGACCGCTTCCCAGGCGCCTCGGGCGGTGATGCCCATCTTCTTGTGGTCATACCCGGCTGAGCCGCCGGAGGCGAAGGCATCGCCCAGCCAGTGGCCCTTCTCGAGGCTGATGGCGTTGGCGGTGTCGGAGAAGGTGGCCGTGCCCTTGTCGGCGGCGACCACGAGATAGGGATCCTCCCCGTCCCAGACCACGGTCTGCGGCGGGGGCACGATCTTGCCCTTCACAAGGTTGTCGGTGAGACCCAGCAGCGCGGTGATGAATTCCTTATAGGCGTCACGGCCGCTTTCGAACCAGCCGGAATCGTTCCGCGGCGGGAGCTGTTTCGGGTAGAAGCCGCCTTTGGAACCGACCGGCACGATGACGGCGTTCTTGACCTGCTGGGCCTTCACGAGGCCGAGGACTTCGGTGCGGTAATCCGACGGGCGGTCCGACCAGCGCAGGCCGCCGCGCGCGACCGGGCCGAAGCGCAGGTGGACGCCTTCGACTTTCGGGCTGGAGGTGAAGATTTCGCGGAAGGGTTTCGGCTCCGGCAGGTCAGCGAGTTCGCGGCTGGCGACCTTGAAGCTGATCCAGGACAGCTCGGCTCCGTCTTCGCCGGTCTGGTAGAAGTTGGTGCGCTGCAGGGCGCGCACGAGATGGAACAGGCGGCGCAGGACGAGATCGTCAGTGAGGCTCGCGACGCCTTTCATCGCGTCCTCGAACTTCGCTTCGATCTCGGCGCCGGCCTTGGTACGGGCGTCGAGGGATTTGTGCGCCTGCGGATCAAAGCGGGCGGTGAACAGGTCAAGGATCAGGCGCGTGACGGCCGGATAGCGCGCGACGGCGGCTTCCTGGACGTCCTGCGGCTGATCGAGGCCGCTCTGGCGGCGGTAGGCGGCGAGTGCGCGGATCAGCGCGGCCTCGCGCCAGGAGGCGCCGGCAGTGAGCACGAGACGGTTGAACCTGTCATTGTCGGCTTTGCCGCTCCAGACGGCGATGAAGGCATCTTCCAGCGCGCGGGCGAGACTGGTCAGCGCCAGCGGCGTGCCGTCCGCCGATTCCATGGCGAGGGAGTGGACCCAGTAGACGTCCGGCGCATCGGCGACCGGCTTGAACGGCGGGCGGACGGGGTAGCCGGTTTCGAATTGCACGAAGAGACCCAGGTTCTCGAACACCGGCACGCAGCGCGAAAGCGCAATGGCGCCGTCGCGCGCGAAGATCTTGACACGGACTTTCGAGGCATCGTCGGTGTCGTGGCGACAGGCGCGCGCGACCATAGGGCGACCGGCGCTGAGAGCGGCCATGCTGGTGACGTCGCGCAGGGCCTCGTCCGGCGCGAAGGCTTCGCGGTAGGCGGCGTTGAAGGCGCCGATAAAGGCACGGGCCCCTTCCCGGTCGCCGCCGGTGAGATCGGAACTCATGAGCAGGTCGCGGAAGCCCTGGTCCCAGGTGCGGGCGAGCGCGACGATCTTGTTTTCGATCTCGGCCGCGTGCGGCTCCGGATGGCCGGGCGAAAGGCCGATCTCGAAGTGAACGCGCGCCATCGGTCCGGAGTCGAAGTACGGCTGGAACGAGCGCAGCTCGCCCTTGTAGGCCTCGGTGAGCACGGCGCCCATGCGCTGGCGCAAGGCAGTGTCATAGGATTCGCGCGGGACGAAGACGAGCGCGGTGACGAACCGGTCGAACTCGTCGCGGCGCAGGAAGACTTTCGTCCGGGGACGGCCTATCAGGTGCAGCGCGCCCATGATCATCGGGCCGAGCAGCGTGGACCGCGTCTGGAACAGCTCGTCGCGCGGCCAGGTCTCGATCAGGTTGGCGAGCGCCTTCTCCGTATGTCCGCCGGGGGCGGCGCCGGAGGCGGCCATGATCTTCTGCACGCGGCGGCGCACGAACGGGATCGAGCGCGCGGTCTCGTCATAGGCTTCGGCGGTGAACAGGCCGAGGAAGCGGACTTCGCCGTTCACGCGGCCCTGCGCGTCGTATTTCTTGATGCCGATATAGTCGCACGGCACGCGGCGGTGCACGCGGCTCGGCAGGGTCGACTTGGCGATGATCAGCGGCGCCGGATGGCTGAGAAAATCGCCGACCTCCTGGGTCAGCACGAGCGGTTCGCTGTCGGGCGAGAGGACGTTGAGGTTCTCGTCGCGCAGGATGCCGAGGTTCGAGCCGTCGATCATCAGCGGCTCAGCGGGCAGGACGCGGCCGGACTCGTCCGTATCGAAATCATATTCGCGGCTGCCGAGGAACACATAGTGCTCCTTCAGCAGCCATTCGAGAAAGGCGACGGCTTCGTCGCGCTCGACCGGCGAGATGTGCTGCAGGCCGGACAGGCGTTTCATCTCGGCGCGCATCCGGGCCTGCATGGCGCGGTGGTCGGAGACGGCGCGCTGCACATCGGCGAGCGTGGTGCGGGCGCCGGCCTCGAGGAGGCCCGCCTCGCCGGGCGTCAGGAGCGACGTGTGTATCTGGATGACGGAGATCATCCGCCCGTCGGCGAGGGTGACGACCGGGTGGAAGAGCGCCTTCACTTCATGGCCCTGCGCGGCGCATTCGTTGAGAAGCGAATCGACGAGGAAGGGCATGTCGGGACCTGCGGCCTCGATCACGGCGCGCCCGAGGGGGCCTTTGGCGCCGTCTGCGCGCGCAATCACACGGACGGCCTGCGCGCCGGCCGGAACTTGCGCCGCCCAGGCCCAGAGTTGCTGGCCGAGCAGCTTGATGTCGGCCTCGGTGAGACCGGTGAGGTCTTCGCCGGCGGCTTCCTGCAGGAACTGTTCAAGAACCTGGCCCTCAGGCCCGGTAGCAGCGGCGGAACGTGTCATGGAAGCGACTCACCTTAGGGAAATGTGTTCCACCGGGTCTAACCCCGCCGCGTTAGCGCTTCAAGAATTCTGGTCGGACGGGTAATGAAGAATAGGGCAGCCGCGGGAAACACTGCCTGGCGCCCGCGTCAACGCAACGCGGAGGCTTGCAGGGGGATTGCCGGGGCCGGAAATAAGCGGGCCCGCCGAACGGGGACATGTCCGGCGGGCCCTTCAGAATCTTCCGCAGGCTGGGTGGGGGGACGCACGCGGAAGCCTGAATTCTATCAACTCAGTCGTTGGCCGCGGATGTCAACACCGAAGTCCTGTAAAAAAGTTAACAACTGTCAACATAATGGTGGCCCGAACCGCGCAACTCCCGGGCGCTGCCCCTATACGAAACCGGAAGATTCAATCCGTGTTTTCTTAAGTCGCGCCCCCAACGGGCTGCGCAGCCTTCCCCTTCGGACTGCCGTCTGACGACAGGAGGACCGCGATCCACCTTGTAGCGTCTGATTGCGCGAACAGGATCATCATCAGCACCGTCAGGGGCGCTGAGAGGAACATGCCCGGGATTCCCCAGAGAACACCCCAGATGGCGAGGGCGAGGAGGACAACCAGGGCGGACAGGTTCAGCGAGTCGCCCATCATCCGGGGCTGGATGAAGTTGCCAATCGAAAACTGCCAGAAACTGACGATGCCAAAGACGATTGCCGAATACAGGTAGGAATCATGCGGCGCGGCGCCGGGCACCCAGCCGGGAACATCGGGCTGCACCAGCGCGAACAACGGAGGCACCAGTGCTGCGGCAATCGAGCCGACGGTCGGAATATAGTTGAGCACGAAGATCAGGGCCGACAGGAAGAGCGCGTTCTGCACTCCGAGGGCCAGCAGCGAGGCATAGCTGAGCAGCGTGATCAGAGCTGAGATCAAAGTCTGGACCCAAAGATAGCGCTCGATGCCAATGCGCGCGTCGTTGCCGATGGCGCGGACCTGTTCGCGGCGTTCGGGCACCGGGAAAATGTTATCGAGCTTGCGGGCCCAGCCCGCCTGGGCGGAGAACAGGAAGGCGACGTAGATCAGGATCAGCATCAGGTCGCCCGACAGGCCGCTGACCGAATTGGCGATGGTGGCGAAGAGTTGCTCGCCGCGCTCGTTGAACAGGAGCTGTGTAAGGGTCGGCGAATCGGACACGCCGAACACGCCATAGGCGTCGGAGATCAGCTGGTTGATCTTGGTCTCATAGTCCTCGGCATGACGCCCGAACTCGCCGACGCCGTTGGCCATCAGCGCAATGAAGCCGACAAAGCCGCCCGTCACCAGCAGGACCGCGATCAGGCGGGCGATCCGCAGGTTGATCGTCTTGGTGGCACTCTCGATGGCGGTGGCAAAGCCTTCGATGATGAGGAACAGGAAGACGGCCATCGCGAAGGTCGCCAGAATGTCGCGGCCGAGATAGAGGACGGCGAGGATGACGCCTGTCGCGATGATCCAGGTGCCGACCTTGGCTGAGCGGTCCATGTGGTTGTATCTCCGGGAGCGAGCGGCGCAGGGTGGGGGCGCCCGCGCGCCGGGTCAAGCCGGACGGCGCGGGTGATGCAGCTTGCCGAATCCGGCCAGATGGCTAGCCTGTGGGTCAGGGTTTCAGAATGAAGGACGCCGGATGAGTGACACGATTTTCCTGGGCGGCGCGGATGCCAACGCCACCGGCCATCCCGATGCGGCCCAGTCGCTGATCCTGAAAGTAGCCAACCGGCACGGGATCGTGGCGGGAGCGACCGGCACCGGCAAGACGGTGACGCTGCAGATCATGGCGCAGGCCTTTTCCGACGCCGGCGTGGCGGTGTTCGCCGCCGATGTGAAAGGCGACCTCTCGGGCATCTGCATGCCGGGCAGCGAGACGCACAAGGCGCATGCGAACCTGACGGCGCGCGCGAAGCAGATCGGCATGGGCGAGCTGACCTACAAGGGCGCGCCGACGGTGTTCTGGGACGTGTTCGGCGAGACCGGCCATCCGATCCGCGCGACGATTTCCGAGATGGGGCCCCTGCTCCTGTCGCGCCTGATGGGGCTGACGGATGTGCAGGAAGGCGTTCTTAACATCGCGTTCCAGTATGCCGACGATAACGGCCTCCTGCTGCTCGACCTGAAGGACCTGCGCAAGCTGCTGCTGAGCCTGGGCGACGATACGCTGCGCGCCGAGATCAGCCGCAAGTATGGCAACGTGGCGCAGGCCTCCCTCTCGGCGGTGCAGCGCGAGTTGCTGGTGCTGGAGCGCGGCGGAGCAGAGCGCTTCTTCGGCGAGCCGGCGCTGGAGCTGGCCGACCTGATGCGCACGACAAGCGACGGGCGCGGATATGTGAACATTCTCGACGCTCGCAAGCTGATCAACTCGCCGAAGCTCTACTCGACCTTCCTGCTCTGGCTGCTGTCGGAACTGTTCGAGGAACTCCCCGAGATCGGCGACCCGGACAAACCGCGGCTCGTGTTCTTCTTCGACGAGGCGCACCTGCTGTTTGCCGATGCGCCACCGGCGCTGCTGCAGAAGATCGAGCAGGTGGTGCGCCTGATCCGCTCGAAGGGGGTGGGCATCTATTTCGTCACGCAGAACCCGCGCGACTTGCCGGAATCGGTGATCGCCCAGCTTGGCAACCGGCTGCAGCATGCGCTGCGGGCCTATACGCCTACCGAGCAGAAGGCGGTGAAGTCGGCGGCCTCATCCTTCCGTCCGAACCCGGCCTTCAAGACCGAGGCGGCGATCACCGAAATGGGCGTCGGCGAGGCGCTGGTCTCGACGCTGGAAGCCAGGGGCGCGCCGACCATGGTGCAGAAGACGCTGATCCGCCCGCCTTCGTCGCGGCTGGGCCCGGCGACGGAACCGGAGCGCGCCGAAGTGCAGAAGGTGAGCCCGGTGTCAGGCAAGTACGACAAGACCATCGACCGGGAGTCGGCTTACGAGATACTGTCTAAGCGCGAGGAGATCGCGGCCAAGGAGGCCGAGAAGCTGGCCAAGCTCGAGGCCAGGGAGAAAGAGGCGGCGGCCAAGGCGAAAGCCAAGGGCAAGACGACCACCACCCGCTCGCGCCGCATGACCACCACCGAACGCGCCGCCAGCAACGCCGCCAGCACGGCCAGCCGCGAGATCACGCGCTACATCCTGCGCGGCATCTTCGGGACGCGGAAACGGTGAAGCCCATGCGCACGCTCCTCCTGATCGCCGCCCTCGGCCTTGCGGGCTGTGCCACCGGCCCGTCCGAGAAGGACTGGACCAGCAACCCCGGCGCCCAGTCCTTCGCTACGGCCGCCTCCGCCTGCAGCCAGATCAGCTACAATATCGAGGCGAACTTCACGGTCTGCATGGCCGGGCGCGGCTGGGTAAAGACGAAGGACCAGCCCTCCCCCCGCGTAAGGAGTGGCGAAAACGGCGCGCGCCTCTTATAGTCCTGTCTGAGCCCTAATCAGACGAGCCAAAGGGAGGCCACGGCCCATGAAAGAGTATCTCAAGTTCTACATCGACGGCGCCTGGGTTGACCCGGTGGTGCCGCGCCGCCTGGAAGTCGAGAACCCGGCGACCGAGGAAAACTTCGCCGTAATCTCGCTCGGCTCGAAAGCCGATGCCGACAAGGCGGTTGCCGCAGCCAAGCGCGCCTTTGCCAGCTTCTCGCAGACCTCGGTCGAATACCGCGCCGATCTGCTCGACAAGATCACTGCCGGTATCCAGAAGCGGATGCCGGAACTCGCTGTCGCCATTTCCGAGGAGATGGGCGCGCCGATGTGGCTGGCCAACGCCGCCCAGGTGCCGGCCGGCATGGGCCACTTCGCGACGACCGCAGCGATCCTGCGCTCGTACAAGTGGGAAGAGCTTAAAGGCACGACGATGCTGCGCAAGGAGCCGATCGGCGTCTGCGCGTTCATCACGCCCTGGAACTGGCCGCTGAACCAGATCGCCTGCAAGGTCGCTCCGGCGATTGCTGCCGGTTGCACCATGGTGCTGAAGCCGTCCGAGATCGCCCCGCTCGACGCGATGATCTTCGCCGAAATCCTGCATGAGGCCGGCGTGCCGAAAGGCGTGTTCAACCTCGTCAACGGCGACGGCCCGGGCGTCGGCTCGGTGCTCTCCTCGCACCCGGATGTCGACATGGTGAGCTTCACCGGTTCGACCCGCGCCGGTGTGCTCGTCGCGCAGGCTGCGGCCCCGACTGTCAAGCGCGTCGCGCAGGAACTCGGCGGCAAGAGCCCGAACATTGTTCTGCCTACGGCCGACCTGACAAAAGCCGTCTCGAGCGGCGTGATGGCGATGATGACCAACACCGGCCAGAGCTGCAACGCGCCGAGCCGCATGTTCGTGCAGAAAGACCAGCACGATGCGGCGCTCGCGATCGCCAAGGCGACCGCCGAGTCCGTGAAGGTAATGATGCCGGCGGAAGCTGCGCCGGGCGCCATCGGCCCGATCTCCAACGGCAACCAGTACCAGAAGGTCCAGGACCTTATCCAGAAGGGCATCGAAGAGGGCGCAACCCTCGTCGCCGGTGGCCCGGGTCGCCCTGAGGGCTTCAACAAGGGCTACTTCGCCCGCCCGACCGTGTTCGGCAACGTCACCAACGACATGACCATCGCCCGCGAGGAAATCTTCGGGCCAGTGCTGTGCATCCTGCCGTATGGCACGGTGGACGAAGCCGTGGAAATGGCCAACGACACCGTTTACGGCCTTGCCGGCTATGTTCAGGGTCCGGAGAAAGAGGCGAACGCCGTCGCCAATCGCATTCGCGCCGGCCAGATCCAGGTCAACGGCGCACGCCCTGACTTCTCCGCGCCGTTTGGTGGCTACGGCCAGTCGGGCAATGGCCGTGAGTGGGGCGAGCACGGCTTCGAGGAATTCCTCGAAGTGAAAGCCGTGATTGGCTACGCCGCCGCCTGAGGCGGGCGTGCCAGCCAAGACATCCGAAGCGGCAGCCCCCAAAGCTGCCGCTTCTTTCTTATTCGTCCACAGAGGAAATACCCCATGGCCCTGAAGCTTCACCACCTTAACGCGTCGCGCTCGCAGCGCATCGTCTGGCTGCTGCTCGAACTCGGCGTGCCGCACGAGATCGTCCACCACAAGCGCAACGAGACAACACGCCTCGCGCCGGCGGACCTGAAGAACATCCACCCGCTCGGCAAGTCGCCGCTGCTGGAGGATGGCAACATCGTCATCGCCGAGACCGGCGCGATTGCGCAATACCTGCTGGCGAAACATGACACCGCAAACAGGTTTCACCCGGCGGCAGACTCGGCGGATTTCCCGCGCTATCTCGAATGGGTCCACTCCGCCGAGGGCGCGGTGTTCCTGCCGGGGCTGCTGGCGCTCTACACCGGCATGGCGGGGATCACCGAAGGCCCGGTCGCGCAGATGATCTCCAACGAGCGCGACAAGGTGGCCGGATACATTGAGGCACACCTGTCGAAGCATGCCTATTTCGCTGGGGAGAATTTCTCGGCCGCCGACTGCCTGATGGGCTTCCAGATCGTGATGACCGATGCGCAAGGCGGGCTCGCGAGACGTCCGGCGACCAAGGCCTGGCTGGACAAGGTAACCGCACGGCCCGCCTACAAGGCGATGCTCGCGGTGGGCGTCTGATCCGCGCCCGACGGGCGGCGGCGATCTTCCGCAAGCCGTCCATCAAGGCAAACACCCCGGATCAGGGCATCGTCCTGATGACGGCGGAGGCGACGGGGCTGTTCTGGCCTGCTTTTGGCGGGAGCTATGGCCGGGGTCGATTTCGAGAGCGCCGCGTTGCAGGTGATGGAGAGGGGGGCCGTCGCCCGGCGCCTCACACAAAAGTGATCCCGTCTGCTGGTTGGCATTCAGCTTGCAGCAGGCACATGATAGGGTAACGGATATTCAGGAGGCTGCTCTGATGAAACGGCTGACATTCGCTGCTGCCCTTGCGGGCCTCGTGCTGCTCGGCGCCTGCGCCACGGCAACGCCTTATCAGGCGGCGTCCACTTCGGATCGCGGCTTTTCCGAACAGAAGATCGAGGACAACCGCTTCCAGGTCCAGTTCGCGGGCAACTCGCTTACCGACCGCAAGACGGTCGAGACCTATCTGCTCTACCGCGCAGCCGAACTGACCAGGCAGAACGGCTTCGACCATTTCCGGGTGGTTCGCCGGGACACAGATGCCAGAACGAAGCTGGTCAGCTCTCCCTCCGCGTACGACCCGTTCTACGACCACTTTTTTCTGAGCTACCGTTATTTCGGCCCGCGTGCGGCCTATTTCCGCGATCCCTACCGCCGCTTCTATCCCGGGCCGCATTACGCATCGCGCTTCGGATATCATGACCGCTTCTGGGGCGGCCCGGCGGATTTCCGCGAGTCGACGCGCTATATCGCCTCGGCAGAGATCGTGATGGGCAAAGGTCCGAAACCGGACGATGTCGCCTATTTTGATGCCGGCCAGGTAATCTTAAATCTCACCGGCTCGATCAAGTTGCCCGAGGCCTGAGCGGCCCGACGGTCCGGATCTTTGAGAAAGCCCCGCGCAACCCGCGGGGCTTTCTGATGCTGGCTATGTCCATTCGGCACTAGGCAAGCTGGTCGTACGGGTCCAGAACGCCTCGTTCCTTTTCCTCCCGGATGGCACCTCCCGTCATGGCCGACAGCAACAATGCGCCGACACAGCTGACCGCAGCGCCGAAAGGCCTGCGCAAGGCGGAGCTTGTCGCCATCGTCGCCGGGCTGATGACACTCAACGCCATGGCCATCGACATCATGCTGCCGGCACTGTCGCAGATCGCGGCAGCGACCGGGCTGACGGCGGAAGGCGGCGCGGTGGACAACCGCCAGCAGCTGATCATCTTCGCCTATGTGCTGGGCTTCGGTGCGCCGCAGCTCGTCTGGGGCCCGGTGACGGACCGGTTCGGACGCCGGGCGCCGCTGTTCATCGGCCTTATCGGATACATCGCGGTCTCGCTTGCCTGCGCGCTGATCCAGGATTTCTGGGTGCTGCTCGGCGCGCGCTTCCTGCAGGGCGTGTTCTCGTCCGGCGCCCGGATCGTCGCCTCGGCGGTGGTGCGGGACCTCTTCTCCGGCCGCGCGATGGCGAGCTTCATGTCGCTGGTGATGACGATCTTCATGATCGTGCCGATCGTCGCGCCGAGCCTCGGCCAGCTGATCCTGATGTTTGCGCCCTGGGAGGCGATCTTCATCTGGCTCGGGATCTGGGGCGCGGTGATGCTGGCCTGGACCTGGTTGCGCCTGCCGGAGACCCTGCCCGTCCCCGCCCGCAGGCCGCTGAACATGGCGAGCGCATTCGGCGCCTATATGAGCGTGCTGCGTTCGAAGGTGAGCTTCGGGTACATGTGCGCCTCCGGCATCGTTTTCGGGGCGCTGTTCGCCTTCATTGCCTCGTCCGAGCAGGTGTTCCGGCAGGTGTTCGACAAGGGTGATACGTTTGCCTACTGGTTCGCAGGGGTCGCGGGCGTGATGGCGCTCGGCAACTTCACCAATTCGCGCCTCGTGGAAAAGGTCGGCATGCGGCGCATCAGCCATACGGCGCTGATCGTATTCACCACGATCTCGGCGGGGCTCGCGATCTCAACCATAATGTTCGGCGAGAATTTCGTGATCTTCTTCCCGTTGTTTGCCATCGCTTTCGGCTGTTTCGGGCTGATAGGCTCGAACTTCTCGGCGCTCGCCATGGAGCCGCTCGGCACGATCGCGGGCACCGCTTCAGCCGCCTACGGCTTTGCCACCACGCTGGCCTCGGCGTTCGTTGGCGCCTTCATCGGCTCGCAGTTCAATGGCTCGACCGTGCCGCTGATGCTGGGCTTTGCGGTGCTGGGTACCGTGTCATTGATCATTGTGCTGATCACCGAAAAGGGCCGGCTGTTCAGCGCGCGCTGAGCCAGCTTACAACGGCTCGCGCTGCTTCGAGAGCGGGCGCACGACGGTTTCGAGATGCTCGATGACGAGACCGGCAATGTCCTTGCCGGTCGCCGCTTCGATGCCTTTCAGGCCCGGCGAGGAATTGACCTCGAGCACCTTGGGGCCGTCCTGCGTCTGCAACAGGTCTACCCCCGCCACCTGCAGCCCCAGCACCTTGGCGGCCTCCCTGGCGATGTCGCGTTCGGCGGCCGACAGCCTGGCCGGGCTCGCCGTGCCGCCCCGGTGCAGGTTGGACCGGAACTCGCCCTTTGCCGCCTGACGCTTCATCGCGCCCGCAATCTTGTTGCCGATGACGAAGACGCGGATATCAGCGCCGCCGGCCTCCTCGACGAATTCCTGGACGAGAAAGTTCGCCTCCACGCCCCGGAACGCATCGACGAGCCGCTCGGCCGCCTTGCGCGTTTCAGCGAGCAGGACGCCCTTGCCTTGCGTGGACGAGAGCAGCTTCAGCACGATCGGCGCGCCGCCCGCCAGCGCTATCAGGTCCTTGGTATCCTTCGGGCTGTGCGCGAACGCGGTGACCGGCATCGCGATCTTGGCGCGCGCCAGCATCTGGTGCGCCAGCAGCTTGTCGCGGCTGCGCCCGATGGCGCCTGCACCGTTGAGGCAATAGGCGCCGGTATTGGAGAACTGGCGCAGCACGGCCATGCCGTAATCGGTGATCGAGGAGCCGATCCTGGGGATGACCGCGTCATAGCGGGGCAGCGGCTTGCCGTCATAGTGGACTTCGGCGTCTACCGTGCCGATCCGCATGTAGCAGCGGGCCGTGTCGATCACCTCGATGACATGGCCGCGCGTCCCGGCGGCGTCGATCAGGCGGACCGACGAATAGTTGCGCGGCTCGCGGGTCAGGAGCGCGATCCTCAGCGGACGGCGCGCGGGCCGGCGCTTGGGCAGGCCGCTATAGAGCTCGTAGCCGAGCTGGGGCTGGCGGAAGGAGGCGTTGGGATCGATGACCATGTTCGGCTGGATCGCCGCGCGGCCGAGCAGCATCCGGTAGGTCATCGTCTCGCGGTTCGACAGGGTCAGCTGGATCGGCCAGCGCAGGGCGCCCATCCTGGCATGCGTCTCGATCACGTAGCGCAGCTCCCGGTCGCCGTTGGAGCTGATCACTTCGCGCCGGTCCACGACCGGGGCAGAACACGTGACTTCGAGGCCAGGATCGTTCGGGTCCGGCTGGATCAGGAAGCGGACCTGCGGCGAACTCGCCGGGCCGAACGGCTCGATCACGCTGGCATGCAGCGCAGAGGTCTTGGCGCCGGTATCGACCTTCGCCTTGATCGCCGGCAAGCCGAGATCTGTGAGCGACAGCCATTCTTCCCAGCCGAGCTGGAAGTTCATTGCATCCGTCATTGCGAAGGCCTCATTCTGTGCCCGGCTCGGAGAAATGGCGCCGGGATAGGCCGCTTTGCGGCGAGACGGCAAGTCAGCCTACAGAAAGCTGGCTCTATCCCTTCACAAGCCAGGCTTTTTCGACAAGCCTGGTCACGTCGTCCATGATTTCGGTGATACGGAAATCCTTGGGCGTATAGACACGCGCGATGCCCATCTGTTTCAGGGCGCGCGCATCTTCCGGCGGGATGATGCCGCCGACGACGACTGGCACGTCGCCAAGGCCGGCGGCGCGCAGTTCGGCGATCGTCTCGCGCACGAGATCGAGATGGCTGCCCGACAGGATCGACAGGCCGACGACATGCGCGTTCGCGGCCCTGGCCTGCGCGGCGATTTCGGCGGGCGTGAAGCGGATGCCTTCGTAGACGACTTCCATGCCGACGGCGCGGCCGCGCGCGGCGATCTGTTCGGCGCCGTTGGAGTGGCCATCGAGGCCAGGCTTGCCGAGCACATATGTCAGTGTACGGCCGAGGGCCTTCGAGACGCGGGCGACTTCGATCTTGACGGCCTCGATGTCCTCGCCGCCATCCGAGCCGACGACGAGCGCGACACCGGTCGGCGCGCGGAACTCGCCGAACACTTCGCGCAGGACGCTGCCCCACTCCCCGGTGGTGACGCCCGCTACCGCGCAGGCGATGGACGGCTCCATGATGTTGCGGTTCTCGGCGGCTGCGGCGCGCAGGGCCGCGAGCGCGGCGGTGGCCGCCTTGCCATCGCGGCCGGCGCGCCAGGCCTTCAGGTCGCGCACCTGCGCCGCTTCTTCGGCGGGGTCGACCGTCATGATGGCGCCGTCACCGGAGCCGAGGGGACTCGTTTCGGTTTCCGTATAGGCGTTGACGCCGACCACTTTCAGCGCGCCGGATTCGATGGCGCGGATCCGCTCGATATGCGCGCCGACGAGGCTTTCCTTCATGAAGCCGATCGCGTCTTTCGCCCCGCCAATCTCATCGATCTTCGCCAGAGTGGCGCGGGCTTTCTGTTTCAGCTCTTCGGTCTTGGCATCAATCACATGGCTGCCATCGAAGATGTCCTCGAACTCGAGCAGGTCGGTCTCGTAGGCAAGGATCTGTTGCAGGCGGAGCGACCATTGCTGGTCCCACGGACGCGGCAGGCCCATCGCTTCGTTCCAGGCGGGCAGCTGCAGGGCGCGGCAGCGGGCTTTTTTGGAGAGGGTAACGGCGAGGGCTTCGATCAGGATGCGGTAGACGTTGTTTTCGGGTTGAGGCTCGGTGAGACCCAGGGAGTTGACCTGAACGCCGTAGCGGAAGAGCAGCGCCTTCGGATCGCTGACACCGTAGCGCTCCCGGCCGATCTCTTCCCAGAGGTCCACGAACGCGCGCATCTTGCATAGTTCCGTTACGAAACGCACTCCGGCGTTCACGAAGAAGGAAATCCGGCCAAAGACGGTTTCAAAGTCTGATTCCGGAACCTGTCCGCCAGCCTTCACTGTATCCAGCACAGCGATGGCCGTGGCGAGGGCATAGGCGAGCTCCTGTTCCGGCGTGGCACCGGCTTCCTGGAGGTGGTAGGAGCAGACGTTCATGGGGTTCCATTTCGGAACCTCAGTATAGCACCAGCTGACCATGTCCCCGATCAGGCGCAGCGATGGCTCCGGCGGGAACACGTAGGTGCCGCGGGAGAGGTATTCCTTGACGATGTCGTTCTGGGTGGTTCCGCGAAGTTTCCTGCGGCTCTCGCCGCGCTCATCCGCCAGCGCCACATAGAGGGCCAGCATCCAGGCGGCCGGGGCGTTGATCGTCATCGAGGTGTTCATCTGCTCCAGCGGCAGCTGGTCGAACAGGAGGCGCATGTCGCCGAGGTGTTTGACCGGCACGCCGACCTTCCCGACTTCCCCTTTGCTGAGGATATGGTCGGCGTCATAGGCCGTCTGGGTTGGCAGGTCGAAGGCGATGGAGAGACCGGTCTGGCCCTTGGAAAGGTTCAGACGGTACAGTTCGTTCGACTTCGTGGCCGTCGAATGGCCCGCATAGGTTCGGAAGATCCAAGGCTCTTCGGGTGCGTGCTGGTAGTTTTTATCCGGCTTGCTCATCGGCCTGCCCTCCCCTTCTGTTGCGGCGCAACATGGCCGAGCCCCTGCCTGCTGGCAAGGCCCGGCAAAACTCTGCCACTGGCCGCTTGAATGCAGACCGCGAACCACGACATCTCGGGCATTGATGTCGACCAATGAGGGACCAGGACAAGTGCCCCGCCCCAACCAAGATCCTCTCGCCACGCTGAAGACCGCCCTGTCGCTGCGCGCAGGCTCCCTGCTCGCCTTTCCGGCAGGGGCGGTGCTGATGGCAATCCTCGAGCGCGGCTGGCTGTCGATCGGCGCGCTGGCGGCCGCGATGCTGGCCGTCAGCCTGTTCGAGCGACGGCGTTTCGGCAAGGCGCTGGGCATCGCGATCCCGTCCAGTGCAGGTAGCCTGGCGACCGGACTGGCAGTCCGCTTCGGCCTGCTGACGGGCCTGTTCGTGGTTACCCTCGGCGTGCTGGCGCTGTTTCGCGATACGGCCCTGTCGCGTAGCCTGGGCTGGCCGGACCTTGTGGTGATCGGGCTTTCCTGCGGCGCAGCGCTGCTGGCGAATGCGCTGAGCGCGCAGCTGGCACCGGTGCAGGCAGTGCCAGGGCGTGCGCCGGCGGAGACAGCGCCGGCCGAGAGCATCATCCTTGAAGGCGAGATCATCGACACCGACCGGCGGTGACGCGGGCACCGAAGCGGCCTAGCAGGCGCAGGCAGGCCAGCAGGAGCGCGATCAGGTGACGGACATTTTCGGCTTCATCGGCGCTTTCCTGACGACACTGTCGTTCGTGCCGCAAGCCTGGCTCGTGCTGCGCACGGGCAAGACGGAGGGCATTTCGCTGGCCATGTATGCCCTGTTCACGATCGGGGTGGCGGCCTGGCTGGTTTACGGCGTCTTGGAAAGTGCACTTCCGATCATCATGGCGAATGCCATCACGCTCGTCCTCGCCGCGCTCATCCTCGCTATGAAGACCCGCGCCGTACTTCAGGCGCGCCCGAGCGTCCACGGCGCGGCGGAGGACACGTCAGCGCCCATCGCTTCGTAATAGAACCGCTGGATCCTGCGGGTGACGGGCCCCGGCTTGCCGTTGCCGATGGACTGGCCATCGATATGCGTTACCGGGGCGACCATGGCGCCGGCCGAGGTCGTGAAAGCTTCGGCGGCCATCAAGGCCTCCTCCGGTGTGAAGGCGCGCTCGGTGATGGTAAAGCCCCCCCTCCCGCGCAGGGCCATGACGCCGGCTCGGGTGATGCCCGGAAGGATCGCCGGGGAGAGGTCCCGCGTGATGACCTCGCCGGATTTGGTGACGATCCAGGCATTGGCGGAGGCGGCTTCGGTGACGAAGCCGTCCTCGACCATGAAGGCGGTTTCCGCGCCCTGAGCCCTGGCGGCGCGGTAGGCGAGGCCCTGCGAGAGGAGCTGGGTGGTTTTCATGTCGCGCCGTTTCCAGCGTGTATCGTTCAGGAACACCGCCTTGATCCCGTCACGGGCGGGGGCGCCGATCAGGGGCCTGGCATCGGCATAGGCGAACACGGTCGGCACGAAGGTCTCCGGCCCGGCGAAGTCGCGCGTGTCATAGGCGCCGGCAGTGACTTCGAGATAGACGAGGCCTTCGGTGAACTGGTTGCGGACGATCAGTTGCGTATGCAGCGCTTCCCAGCCGGCGGGGCCGTGCGGGTTCGGAATGGCGATTCCGTCCAGCGTCCGGATGAGCCGGGCGATGTGGCCGTCCAGATCGACGGGGCGGCCGCCATAAACGGCTGTGACTTCGTAGGCGGCATGGGCAAACAGGAAACCCCGGTCCAGCGGCGAGACATGAGCCTCGCCGAGCGGCAAAAACGATCCATTTAAATGGACGACGGGACAAACGGGCATGCGGGGGCCTCGGAATCTGGAGGGGCTTGTGCACCGCAACATTATTCTTGCACTGCGGCATGACACTTGCCAGTGTGCCAGCGCCAATCAGGGCTGTGAAGACACCGTGAGCGTGTCAGCCAGCACATACAGATCATAACGGAGGAAAGTGATGGCGACCAAAATGGCAGGCCGGGTCACAAAAGACATCTACGACGTCGGCGAAATCCCGCCAGAGTTTCACGTTCCGAAGCTGATGCACGCCTGGACGATCCGGCGCGAACGTCATGGCCGGCCCTCTACCGCGATGCTGGTTGAGCAGGTGCCGGTGCCGGAGATCGATTCGGACGAAGTGCTCGTCCTCGTGATGGCCGCGGGCGTCAACTATAACGGCATCTGGGCCGCGCTCGGCGAGCCCATTTCCCCGTTCGACGGCCACAAGCAACCCTTTCACGTCGCCGGCTCCGATGCCTCGGGCATCGTCTGGGCGGTTGGCAAGCGCGTCACGCGCGTTAAACCGGGCGACGAAGTGGTGATCCACTGCAACCAGGACGATGGTGACGACGAGGAATGCAACGGCGGCGACCCGATGTATTCGCCGAGCCAGCGCATCTGGGGCTATGAGACACCGGACGGCAGCTTTGCGCAGTTCTGCCGCGTGCAGGCGCGCCAGTGCATGCCGCGCCCGAAACACCTGACCTGGGAAGAAGCGGCCTGTTACACGCTGACGCTCGCCACGGCTTACCGCATGCTGTTCGGCCACCAGCCGCATATCGTGGCGCCAGCGGACAATGTGCTGGTCTGGGGGGCCTCGGGCGGGCTCGGTAGCTTTGCCGTGCAGCTCTGCGCGGTGACCGGTGCGAACGCGATCGGCGTGGTCTCATCGGAAGACAAGCGCGATTATGTAATGAGCCTCGGCGCCAAGGGCGTGATCAACCGGAATGACTTCAAATGCTGGGGACAGCTGCCGAAGGTCAACGGTCCGGAATTCGCCGACTACATGAAAGAGAGCCGCAAGTTCGGCAAGGCGATCTGGGATATCACGGGCAAGAAGGACGTCGACCTGGTGTTCGAACATCCGGGCGAATCGACCTTCCCGGTCTCGGTGTTCGTCGTGAAACGCGGCGGCATGGTGGTGATCTGCGCCGGTACGTCAGGCTTCAACCTGACCATGGATGCACGCTTCCTGTGGATGCGCCAGAAGCGCGTTCAGGGCTCGCACTTTGCCAACCTCAAGCAGGCGAGCGAGGCCAACCAGCTGGTGATCAACCGGCGGGTCGATCCCGGCATGTCGGAGGTGTTTCCGTGGGCGGACATTCCGCTCGCGCACGAGAAGATGCTCGACAACAAGCACCTGCCCGGCAACATGGCCGTGCTGGTCACGGCGCCGAAACCGGGCCTGCGCACGGTCGAGGATGTGCTGGCGGTCAACGGCCAGGGCTGAAGTATCGTCATGAAGCGACCGCTTGACCGCGCGCGGGCCGAAACCTTCGCGCGGGCCTGGATGTCTGCCTGGAATGACCGGGATATTGACCGCATCCTCGCGCATTATGCCGACGGGGTGGTGTTCCACTCGCCGCGCATCGCGCTGGTGATGGGCAGCGGTGCGGCCAGCGTCTCCGGCAAGGCGGCGCTGCGCGACTATTGGACGAAGGCGCTGGAGCGCTCGCCCGGACTGTTCTTCGAGCTGGAGAGCGTGCTGACCAGCAGTGATGCGATTACCCTGCTTTACACGAACCACCGCGAGGAACTCGTCGCCGAGACATTCCTGTTCGACGACGACGGGGAAGTGCGCGGTTCGGTGGCGGCGTATCGCTAGGCGGCGCGTCCGCGGCCGCCGCTGCGGGCGAGCCAGACCCCGCCGAGGATGAGCAGGAGCGCAAGCACCGCGTTCCAGCTTTGGGTTTCCCGGAAGAAGAGCCAGCCGAAGGCCGCGCTGATGACCGGGATGGAATATCCGTTGAGGGAGACGAAGGTGGCGCCTGCCCGGGCGATCAGCGTCATGTAGAGGACCTGCGCGATGCCGGACGAGCCGAGGCCGAGGCCAAGCACGGCGAGCCAGTTGACCCAGCTGGCTGTGACGGTGGCCGGATCAACCGTCAGTGCCAGCGGCAGGGACGCGCAGGCGGAGACCGTGGCGTAGCTGGCGGCGAAGGCGATGGCATCCATCGGCGGGGCGCCGCGCGCGATCAGGGTGCTGAGGGCGTAGGCGAGCGTGGCGATCAGCAGAAAAACCTGCGCCAGCGTGCTGGCAGAGCCGAGCCCCCTGAGCGCTTCCGGCCCGAACAGGACCGCGACACCGACAAAGCCGAGCGCGACGCCGAAACCGGTGCGCGCGGTCATCTTTTCCTCGGCAAACAGCAGATTGGCGCCGACGGCGACGAAGACCGGCGAGGCGGCGGCGTAGAGCGCGGCGAGGCTGGAGTTCACCGTCTCCTGCGCCGTGGTGATGAAGAAGAAGGGGATAACCGAGCCGACAAGGCCCATGCCGACGATGGAGGCCCAGCGTTTGCGGTCGCTCAGCGGGGGCAGATGCTTTCGGGAGGCGATCAGGACGATCCAGAGGAAGACCGCGCCGATGCAGAGCCGGCCCGGCAACACCCATTCGGCGGGAAGGCCAGTGTCCAGGCCCTTGCCGACGGCGGCGCGGGTCATCGGATAGGCCCCGGCCCAGATGACCGAGAGGAGGCCGAACAGGACCCAGTCGAGCGCCGGGCGCCCGCCGAAAGTTCCCTGCCCTTGTGTGCTGGTCATGCGCCGCCTCTTTCCGGGATGGGCCTAGAAGGGGCCGCCGGTCATGTCCACCCGGGCGGGTTGCACGCGCCTTGAAGGCTGGCAGCTGAGCCGATGCCTGTTTCCCCGGCGTAAAATTCGCGGCGCGGTGCCGCACGGAATACGGATGGACGCAGGGGACCAGCGCCAGTAAACGGCACAAAAGACGCAAGATACCTCGCCTGACAGGAGAAAAAGATGGCCGTTCGTGTTACAATCAATGGTTTTGGCCGGATCGGCCGCCTCGTCCTGCGCTCGATTATCGAACATGGCCGCACCGACATCGAAGTCGTGGCCATCAATGACCTCGGCCCGGTTGAAACGAACGCCCACCTGCTGCGCTTCGACTCCGTGCATGGCCGCTTCCCGGCCGACGTGAAGGTCGACGGCGACAGGATCGTCATCAACGGCAAGCCGATCCTCGTCACCGCGATCCGCGACCCCAAGGACCTGCCGCACCGCGAACTGGACGTCGATATCGCGATGGAATGCACCGGCATCTTCACGAGCAAGGACAAGGCCTCGGCCCACCTGGCCGCCGGCGCCAGGCGCGTGCTGGTGTCGGCGCCGGCAGATGGCGCCGACCTGACGGTCGTCTATGGCGTCAACCATGACAAGCTCAGGAAGGAGCACATGGTCGTCTCGAACGCCTCTTGTACCACCAACTGCCTCGCGCCGGTCGCGCAGGTGCTGAACGCCGCTGTCGGCATCGACAAGGGCATGATGACGACGATCCATTCGTACACGAATGACCAGCCCTCGCTCGACCAGATGCACAAGGACCTGTACCGCGGCCGCGCCGCGGCCCTCTCGATGATCCCGACCTCGACCGGCGCCGCCAAGGCGGTCGGCCTGGTGCTGCCTGAACTGAAGGGCAAGCTGGACGGAATTTCCGTGCGTGTGCCGACGCCGAACGTTTCGCTCGTCGACCTGAAATTCATGGCCAGGAAACACACCACGGTGGACGAGGTGAACGCCGCCATCGTCGCCGCTGCGACCAGCGGCCCGCTGAAAGGCATTCTCGGTTTCACCGATCAGCCGAACGTGTCGGTGGACTTCATCCACGACGCGCGCTCGTCGATCTTCCATCTCGACCAGACCAAGGTGATGGACGGCAATTTCGTGTCGATCATGACCTGGTATGACAACGAGTGGGGCTTCTCGACACGCATGGCCGACACCGCTGTGGCGCTGGCAAAGCTGATCTAGTCCGGCAGGCCGACATGCATAACTTCAAACGCATCTCTGACGCAGGCAATCTCACCGGCAAGGTCGCGCTGGTCCGGGTCGACTTCAACGTGCCGATGGAGAATGGCCTGGTCACGGACGATACGCGCCTGCGTGCCGCTGTCGACACGGTGCAAAGCCTGCGCACGGCGGGGGCCAGGGTGGCGCTGCTCTCGCATTTCGGACGCCCGGAGGGTCAGCGCGTTGCAGAACTCAGCCTGGCGCCGATCGCAGGCGCATTCGCCAGGGTACTCGGCGCGAATGTCAGCTTCGTCGCCGACTGCAAGGGCGAGCATGCGAAGAAGGCGATTGCCGACCTGAAACCTGCCGGTGTGATCCTGCTGGAGAATACCCGCTTCTGCAAAGGCGAGGAGAAGGGCGACCTTGAACTCGCCAGGGAAATCGCCGCGCTTGGCAACCTCTACGTCAATGATGCCTTCTCCGCCGCGCACCGCCGGCACGTGACGACGGCTGTGCTGGCCGAACTGCTGCCTGCTTATGCCGGCATCAACATGGAAGAGGAACTCGACGCCCTCGACAAGGCGCTGGGACGCCCGGTCCGCCCGGTGCTGGCCGTCGTGGGCGGGGCGAAGGTCTCGTCCAAGATCGAACTCCTGAAACACCTCGTGACCAGGGTCGACGCGCTGGCAATTGGCGGCGGCATGGCCAACACCTTCCTGTTCGCGCGCGGGCACACCGTGGGCAAATCGCTGTGCGAACGCGACCTCATCGACACGGCGAAGGAAATCGAGGCCATCGCCAGGGCCGCCGGCTGCGACATCCTGCTGCCCCGCGACCTGGTTGTGGCGAAGGAGTTCAAGGCACATGCCGCGCACCGCACCTGCGGCCTCGACGAGGTGTCCGATGACGAGATGATCCTCGATGCGGGCCCGCAATCGGTTGCGATCCTGGCGGCTGCCATGGATGTCGCCAGGACGTTGGTCTGGAACGGCCCGCTCGGGGCGTTCGAACTGGAGCCCTTCGACAAGGCGACGGTGTCTGCCGCCAGGGCCGCCGCGGCGCGCGCCAGGGCCGGAAAGCTGGTGGCGGTCGCGGGCGGCGGCGATACGGTCGCGGCCTTGCACCATGCCGGTGCCGCGCAGGACTTCACCTTTGTCTCGACTGCCGGCGGCGCCTTCCTCGAATGGATGGAGGGCAAGGAATTGCCGGGCGTCCAGGCCCTGACCGCTTCCGGAAGCGCGCTGACCTGATCGAGGCCGGTTTGCGGCCCGAAAGGCATGCCGGGGATCGTTTGCAGCATGGCAACGTTGTCTGTCTTTTCCGGCACGGCACTTGAATATAGGGCAGTCTGGAAAGTCCGTCAGCGGACGCTGCGCCAATTGAGACAACGGCCCGAATTCCGGCCCGGTTCCTGTTTCAAAGCGTGACAGCGGCCCGCAGCCCGGTAACCGGCGCGGCGGATGCAGACGAACACAATATCTTCGGGTACGAACACGAGGTCGGGACAATGGCAGACATGGATATCACGATGACACTGGGCAATGCGGACATGGCGCGGCAGATGTCGCAAAAGGCTGGCTTCATTGCCGCGCTCGACCAGTCGGGCGGCTCGACCCCCAAGGCGCTGCGCCAGTACGGCATCGAGGAAGGCGCCTGGTCTACCGACGAGGAAATGTACAGCCTGATCCACGACATGCGCGCCCGGATCATCAAATCGCCTGCCTTCAGCGGCGAGAAAGTGATCGGCGCGATCCTGTTCGAGCGCACGATGGACGGCGCGATCGACGGTATTGCGACCGCTGAGTATCTGTGGACAAGGCGCAGCGTCGTGCCGTTCCTGAAGGTCGACAAAGGCCTGGAAGCCGGCAGGGACGGTGTGCAGCTGATGAAGCCGATCACCGGCCTTGAGGCGCTGCTGGAGCGCGCCGTGGCCAAGGGCATTTTCGGCACCAAGATGCGCTCGGTCATCGACGCAGCCAATCCGGTGGGCATCGCTGCGATCGTGGCGCAGCAGTTCGAGGTCGCCAGACAGATCCTGTCGCACGGCCTG
>CALGEF010000290.1 GCA_937881755.1 uncultured Acidobacteriota bacterium | reverse complement strand
CGTGGCGACCGACTTCTTCCAGAAAGTCTGGGGCCCGGAGATCGGCGTCTACCGCGCGATGCGCCACCCCGTTGTCTTTTCGCAGACGCCCGCGAGCAGCCAGCACCTCCCCCCGCCGCGGCTCGGCGCCGATACCGAGACGATCCTGGAGAGCCTGGGATTGGGCGTTTGAGGCTTCGAAGCCAGGATCACAGGGAGAGAGAGCTCAGGCGCGCATCCCCTAAGGGCCTGCGGAGAGGTAATCCGTATTCGTCAGACGGGCGCTTTACCTAACTTCTCGACGCGCAGTGCGTGCCGGCCGCCGCCAAACGGCGTAGTCAGAAAGGCGGTCACGCAGGCCCTGGCCATTTCGATTCCGATGATCCGGGCGCCCATCGCGAGGACGTTGGCGTCGTTGTGCTCACGCGCGAGGGCCGCCGAGAGCGGCTCCTGGACGAGGGCGCAGCGTATCTCCGGGTGGCGGTTGACCGCGATGGAGATGCCGATGCCGGTGCCGCAGAGGGCGATGGCGCGCGTCGCCTTTCCGGCGGCCACATGGCCGGCGAGCCTGTAGCCGAAATCCGGATAATCGACGCTCGCCTCACCGTCCGTACCCAGATCTTCTACTTCGTGGCCCTGTTCGCGAAGCCATCAGGCGAGCGCAGCCTTGAGGGCAACGGCGGCGTGGTCGGAGGCGATGGCAATGCGCATGGTAGCTCCTCCTGTCACTTAGCTCGCAAAGCGGATGAGCGCTCATCCTGAGAAGTCGAAGGATAAACCGCTGGGTCCACCAATGGGAATTAACCCGCGAGGCGCGCCATTTCTTCTTCCGAGAGCTGCGAATTGTCATAGACGTTCTGAACGTCGCCGAGTTCGTCGAGGACATCGAGCAGCTTCATCAGCGCGTCGGCATTGTCGCCGGAGACAGACGCGTTGACCTTCGGCTTCCAGATGATCCTGGCCGAGACCGGCTCGACCCTGGCGCCAAAGATTTCGGCGAGCGCGGTGGTGACTGCCGCAAAATCTTCGCGCGCGGTGTAGATCCAGTGGCCGTCTTCGTCCGACTCGACATCCTGCGCGCCGGCCATGATGGCGGCTTCCATCACCTCGTCAGCGGTGCCGGCGCGCGCCGGATATTCAATTTCGCCGAGCTGGTCGAAATTGAACGAGACCGAGCCCGTGGTGCCGAGCGCGCCGCCGCTCTTGGTGAAGGCGGAGCGGACATCGGTGGCGGTGCGGTTCTTGTTATCGGTGGAGGCCTCGATGATGATGCCGACGCCGCCGGGGCCGACGCCTTCATAGCGGATGTCGGCATAGTCGGCGCCGCCGGCGCTCTGGCCCTTGTCGATGGCGCGCTGGATATTCTCCTTTGGCACCGAGACGCCCTTGGCGTTCTGGATGGCGAGGCGCAGGCGCGGGTTCATACCCGGATCGGAGCCGCCCATCTTCGAGGCGACCGTGATCTCCTTGGCAAGGCGCGCGAAGAGCACCGCGCGCTTCTTGTCCTGCTTGCCCTTGCGGTGCTGGATATTTGCCCATTTGCTATGGCCGGCCATGGATGACCCTCTTGGTTTTGTTCGGTTTATGCGCTGGGGGCTCTCTAACGCAGCGCCCGGGGGATGGGAAGCGCCTTGGCTGTTCGGCGGGGGCGCCGGTTTCGAGGCCTGTAGTGTCTGGCGAAGATCCTCACCTCCCGCGATGCGGGAGAGGGTTCAGGGGGGCGCGCCGCTGGCCCCTCTCCCATGAAACGGGAGGAGAGGGTCTCGGAGCTCTGAAATTTCTTCGGTGACCATGCACGGCGTATAGCTCCGTGGGCGGAGGTGTGGCGGAAAGATGGGGGAAGTATTTTATAATAGCTTAAGGGGGATGGATTTTCGGGCGGGGTGCTTCCTGCAGGCGAAAGTACGGGCTGCTCTTCTCGTCACCCCCCGGAAACCGGCTTCATCCGTATGCAGCCAGTGCATATCGAATGGCGATTTTTCTCATTTGTTCGAACTCTGTGACGGTTGGCTATCGCCCCGTCTCAGGATCGGCGGGCCGGGTTCAGGCTGCGGGGACCTGCGGGCTGAGGCGCCCGCCGATGCGGATGGGTTCGATCTTTACGGCGAGGCCGGTGCGGTCATCGGTTTCGATATAGGTGCCGCAAAGGGTGCCTTCGCCGAGGGCGGGCTGGTAGCGCTCGCCGGGGAGCTGCGACTGGAAGCGGTAGAGCGAGCCTTCCTTCTGCATGCCGATCACCGAGTCGTAATCGCCGCACATGCCGGCATCGGTCTGGTAGGCAGTGCCGCCGGTGAGGATCATCGTGTCGGCGGTGGGCACATGGGTGTGGCTGCCGACGACGAGGCTGGCGCGGCCGTCGCAGTGGTGGCCCATCGCCATCTTCTCGGAGGTCGCCTCGCAGTGCATGTCGATGATGACCGCGTCGGCCACCGCGCCCAGGGGCATCTGGTCGAGCGCGAGGTCAGCGGCAGCGAAGGGACAGGCGAGCGACTGGCGCATGAAGACATTGCCCTGCAGCTGGATGACGCCGACGCGGCGCCCGTCCGGGAGGGTGAAGAGCTCCGCCCCCTTCCCCGGCGCGCGGGCGGCGGGCGGATAGTTCAGCGGGCGCAGGAGGCGCGGTTCGCGCTCGATATAGGTGAGCGCCTCGCGCTGGTCCCAGGCATGGTCGCCGAGCGTCAGGCAATCAGCGCCGGCGGCGAAGAATTCCTCGGCGATCTGGCTGGTCAGGCCGAAGCCGCCGGCGGCGTTCTCGCCGTTGACCACGACAAAATCGAGCCGCAGGCGCGCCTTGAGGCCCGGCAGGTGCGATTGCACCGCGCTGCGGCCTGGCTTTCCGACGACATCTCCGAAAAAAGCAAGTTTCATGCGCGCTAGCCTATGCGCCGGGACGGCGGCAAAGAAAAGGGCGCGGAAGCCGGAGCCGCCGCGCCCTGATCGCCCGTGAGGCCCTGAGGCCTTACTTGTTGCCGGCCGAGAAGCCGAGCGTTTCCCTGGTCAGCGCCTTGGACGGGTCCGAGGCCGCATCCAGGAAGGCCTGGGCCCTGATCGGCGCTTTCGGGGCGAGCGAGATGGTCAGCACCTTGGGCTCGGTCACGAAGCTGGACAGCGCGGTCGCCAGTTCAGTGACAATGGCCGGGTCGATGCCGGTGCCGGCAGCGAACATCGGGGCCACCGCGATGATGCTGGAGAGCTGGCTGCGCAGGGCGGCCGGATCTTCGCCGGACCGGGCGGCGTAGGCATTGATCGACCGGTCGAGGATGCCGTCATCATCGAGCGCAATCTCGATGCCGTGGACGACGACATTCTCCATCACGGCGTTCAGCATGGCTTCCGGATCGGCGCTCTCGTCGAGCGAGGCGACCTGCGCCGCAGCGATAGCCTTGGTGCCGGCATACTTGGCCGAGACATCGAGCTTGAAGCCTCCGTTCAGCTTCCAGTAGTTCTTGCCTTTCACGAGCGTCACAAGATCCGCGTCCGGATCATACAGCGACTCTCCCTGACCCGAGAAGGTCAGCGTCTCGTAGCCTACGGTGGCGAGCGCGGCAGCGAACTGTTCGCCGTCCGGATTGTCACGCGCGCCGACGGTCAGCGTGAAGGGATTGGTGGTGACTTTCGTCGCCCGGCCCTGTGCATCGCGCGACACTGAGGACTCCAGGCCCGGCATGTCGACGCTGGCGCCGACGATGTCGGCTTTCAGCGCTTTCAGAACCATCGCGTCATAGCCGGGGTTTGCCGGGTCGGACTGGATGGCTGAGGCGAGGGTTGCAGGATCACCGGCGGCGCCTGCGCCTGCGGAGACGGCGTCACTGAGCAGGCCGTAATGGATGCCTTTCAAGCCAAAACCTTCCAGCGCGATCCTGATGTCCGTGCCAGCGGCTTCGGTGAAGTCGAACTTCAGGTTCGACAGGCCCAGCAGGCCGGCTTTCTCTTCCCTAAGGTCAGAGACATGCACCGAGTCGATAGTGAAGAGACCTGTGCCGCTGGCGTCGGAGACGTTGAAGTTGACGCCGTTGACCGTCCAGCGGTCGAAAGACAGGGCGGTGCCTTCCGGGAACGGCGCAGGCTCGCCCTTGCCAAGGAGGCTGGCGACCCAGGCGGCAGTTTGCGGCGAGGGGTTCACGAGTTCGATCGAGTTGATCTTGCCGGCGCTCTGGGCTTCCGAGCCTTCGGCAGGGGTGATCGTAATGTCCGAGAGTTTCATCAGACCGAAGTTCGCCTGGCCATCGAACATGCCGAGGCCGTCGAACTCGAGCCTCGCGGCTTTTACGACCGGCGAGGCGGACGGGGCCGAGGCCGGCGTCTGCATTTCGGCGCGCAGGGTCTCCAGGGTGGTGCCCGAGCCGTCATCGGCGATGCCGTCGCCGTCAAAGTCCATGTAGCTTAAGATTTCAGCCAGTTCCTCATCCGACGGGCTGGCGGGCATGCCTTCGCCGGCCAGTTCCGGTGCCGACAGTGTGATGTCGCTGAAAGTGGCCTTGTCGCCGTTCACGTCGCTGCCGGCGAAGCTGAGTCTGCCGGCGCCTGACTCCCCCAGGTACAGCGCCGAAAGGGCAGCGCCGGCCGTAGCTGGGTCTCCCTTGCGGAGCGAGACCTCTGGCAGGTCCGCCGCGCTGAATACAACTCCCGCGGGAGTGCCGCCGCCAGCTGCCTTGTCTTTCTGCCCACAGCCCGTAAGCATTGTAAGCGCGATTATGCCCGTGAGCAGATACTTCATATTTGGTTCCTCAAATGGTGTGGGTCGCAGACGACCTGACAGGTGTTGTACACATGCGTTTCAATGATGGCCAGACCATGACCTTGCGCGCCCCCGGCGGTCACCGGGTCAAGGTGCGGCTTGAGGTTAACGCAAAGGCGCGGCGCCTGATCATCCGCCTGGACGAGCGGCGCCGCGAGGCGGTCGCCGTAGCTCCCTCTTCCCGCCAGATCGATGCCGCCGCCGCCTTTGCAGCCGAGCGGGTCGACTGGATTTCGACCCGCCTTCAGCACCTGCCGGAGGTGACCTCGTTCGAGCACGGCGAGACAATCCAGTACAAGGGCGAAGACTGTCTCATCACCCTCGAAGGGGAGGGCCGGATTGCGCGGCTTTACCCCGGCGATCCGCGTATTCTCTCGGTTCCCGGAGATCCGGAAACCACCCATTCCCGCGTCGTGCGCTTCCTGAAAAAGCAGGCCAAGGCCGAGCTGACCAGGGCCGTGACCCGGCATTGCGAGACCCTGCGGGTCGCCAATACGGGCATTTCGGTCAAGGACACGCGCTCGCGCTGGGGCTCCTGCACGGTGGACGGGCAGCTGGCCTTCTCATGGCGGTTAATCATGGCCCCGCCAGAGGTTCTGGACTACGTGGCCGCCCATGAATGCGCCCATCTGAAGGAAATGAACCATTCGGCAAAATTCTGGGCACATGTGGCCAGATGTTGCCCGGACTGGCAGCGTCAGCGCGCCTGGCTGCGCCTGCACGGCACCGAGCTGCAGGCCGCCGGCGAATAATCCGTGTCAAGACGGTTTTTTCGCGCGGGCCGCAAAAATATTTTTACTCGCGTGGCAGACGAGTGCAAAATTCGTATTTAGGATGGCTTTGATTCAGTTCGCAGTCCGGATTCAGGACTTGGGCCGCATGGCAGCTGGGCTGGGTTCACCCGCGAAATCGAAGCCGATGCCCCGCGCGCCATACGCGCCGTCGCGGTAGCTTTCTATAGTCTCCTGGAACCAGCCGAGAATGTACTCGAATATGTGGGCATAGAAAGGCGCGGAATCGCCGTCCTCGATGGGCAGGGTGAACGTGTACTGGGCGCCGTCCTCGATCCCGACGACGAAGTCCTCGCCGGTCTTGCGGCACTCGAAGTGCAGGCGCAGCCAGTCGGCCTGTTTCGAGACGCGGAAGGCGAGCCCGAACGAGACCGGCCCGAGCGGGCGGAAGCCCCGGGGCGGCACGGAGAAGGCGGCGTCGCCGTAGGCGCGCGGCTCAAACGGTCCGGTGGCCGGCACGAGGTGCACGCAAATTCCGTCCGGCGCGCCGATGTAATCGCAGAGCCCCGCGCGCACGTCTTCGGCGAGACGGCGGATGCGGGAATAGTTCTCCTCCGCCAGCTTCTGGTAGGTCTCGACGGTTTCAATCAGCTGTTCGAAGCGGGACATGCGCGGGCCTTGCAAAGACGAGAGGCGGCAAGGCTAGACCGGATCGCGCGGCGCATCAAACACCGCAGGCGGCGTCAGGCCGCGCGCTGGATCCTGACCGGCGGGGCGGCGGCCGGCTCCGGCTGCAGGCGCGGCGGCACGCCGGTGCGGGCTAGTTCGACCGCGAGCGCCGGGGCGAGGCCTTCGCCATAGCTGCGGATGACGGCGCGGATGGTGTCGAGGAAGCCGGCCTCCTCCTCGACGATCTGGCCGTAGCGCGCCGCGATGGGGCCGACGAGGCCGTAGGCGAGGAAGACGCCAAGGAAGGTGCCGAGCAGCGCGGCGCCGATCATCGCGCCGAGGATGGCGGGGTCCTGGTCAATGGCGCCCATGGTGCGGATGATGCCGAGCACGGCGGCGACGATGCCGAGAGCGGGCAGCGCGTCCGCCAGCGTGTTGAGGGCGCCGACGGCCTTCATGCGGCGGTCGAGCTGGGCATTGATCGCCTGCTCCATGCGGGCATCGGCGCGGGCGGGGTCGGAGAGATCCAGCGCCATCAGGCGGAAGGCGTCGCAGATCAGCGTGCGGGCGCCGGCGTCGGCGAGGATGCGCGGGGCGGCCTGGAAGATAGGCGAGGCCTCGGGCCGCTCGATATCGGCCTCGATGGCGATGAAGCCGCCGCGCTT
Source organism: uncultured Acidobacteriota bacterium (assembly GCA_937881755.1). Taxonomy (GTDB): domain Bacteria; phylum Pseudomonadota; class Alphaproteobacteria; order Caulobacterales; family Hyphomonadaceae; genus Hyphomonas. The sequence continues at coordinate 2,004 of CALGEF010000290.1, read as the reverse complement.
GGCCTGGCGCATCAGCGTGCCCAGCAGGGTGAAGAGGTCGGCGTAATCCTGCTTTGTCCAGTGGGCGCCGCGAAAGGCGCGGCCGAAGCCGGAGAAGGCCTCGCGCGCGACATCCGGCGCATTGCCGAGCAGTACCGTGCCGAAGGCCGCGCCGCCGATCAGCGCCAGCTCGAACGGCAGCGCTTGCATGGTCGCCGGGCCGCCGGTGATGACGAGGCCGCCGCCGACCAGCAGCAACACGATGACAAGGCCGGCAATCTGCAACACGCGGCGAACTATCCCTTCAGCTCAGGGCGCCACTCTGCCAGCCCCGTCTTAAGGCGGCGTTTCACCACGCCCCTGTTTCGCGTCTGGACATTTGTTCTGGCTGGCAGGAAGAAACCTTATGGCTGGTGAGACTGAACGCCTTCCCGATCAACCGAGACCGGATAGGCGCAATGCGTTCATCCTGCTCTTCTTTGCATTGATGGCGATCGGCGCGGGCAACACGATGCTGCTGGCCGCCGTGCTGCCGCAGCTGACGCGCGAGATGGCGATGCCGGACTGGATGGCAGGGGCGGTGTTCTCGCTGTCGGCCCTGCTCTGGTCAATCACCTCGCCGTTCTGGGGCAAGGCGTCCAACACCTGGGGCCGGCGGCGGATCGCGGCTATCGGCCTCGGCGGGTATTCCCTGTCAATGTTCCTGCTCTGGCTGACCGGGACGCTGGCGCTGGCGGGCATCATGACCAACCTCGTCTCGGTGTTCATCTGCCTGTGCCTGGCGCGCAGCCTGTTCGGCCTGCTCGGTTCGGCAGCGAACCCGGCGGCGCAGGCCTATGTGGCCGACCGCACGAGCAAGGCCGAGCGCCAGAGCGAGATTGCCTTCCTCTCCTCCGGCTTCAGCGTCGGCACGGTGATCGGCCCCGCATTCGCGGCGGCGCTGGCGGCCTCGGCCGGCATTCTCTCCCCTGCCCTCTTCACGGCGGTGCTGGCGGCGCTGATGGCGGCGCTGATCTGGTTCCGGCTGCCGGAGACGCGCGCGCCGGTGGCCGACGCCGTGCGCATCGAGGCGGAGGCGGCGGGCAAGCATCTCTGGCGCACCGGGCAGGTGCTGCCTTTCCTGATCTATGCCGTGGCGCTGTCGCTGGTGACCGGCGTGCTGACGCAGGTGTTCGTGTTTGCGGTGATGGACAAGCTGGAGGTCTCGGGGCGCGAGGCGGCGTCGTATACCGGCCCGGCCTTTACCGTCGGCGCGGTGGCCGTGCTGCTGGCGCAGCTGGTACTGATCCCGCGGCTGCACATGAAGAACAAGACGCTGATGTGGGCGGGCTGCGTGCCGCTGCTGATCGGCGCAGTGCTGATGATCTTCGCCACCAATTATGCCTCGCTGATCCTGTCGCAATTCCTGATCGGCCTCGGCCAGGGACTGGTGCGCCCCGGTTTCTCCAGCGGCGCATCGCTGGCAGTGCCGCCGCAGCTGCAGGGCAATGTCGCAGGCCTCGTGATCTCCGCCAACGGCATGGGCTATATCGTGACCCCGCTGTTCGGATTGTTCGTGTACGAATATGTCAACCCCCACCTGCCCTTCGTGCTGTGCGCACTGATGTTGCTGGCGATGTTCTTCTATGCCCGCTTCGGCATGAAGGACGGGCTGGGAGAGATCCGCGAGGGCGAGGCGTAAGTCCGCCGTCCCATCCCGGCGCCCCTCCTTGAGCGGGGGCTGCCCCGGGCCACCCATTGCTCACCCAACGCCGTTCAGGGACCCGCATGACAGATCAGACCTTTGATATCATCGTTTACGGAGCGACCAGCTTCGTGGGGCAGATCATGACCCGCTACATGCAGGCGCAGTTCGCCGATGGATCGATCCGGTGGGCCATCGCCGGGCGCTCGAAAAGCAAGCTCGAGACGCTCAGCAGGCAGGCAGGCCTCACCGGCATCGAGATGCTGGTCGCCGATGCCGGTGACGAAGCGGCCCTGAAGGCGATGTGTGCGCGCGCCAGGGTGATCGTCTCAACCGTGGGG
>CALGEF010000289.1 GCA_937881755.1 uncultured Acidobacteriota bacterium | reverse complement strand
TTGGCGGCATAACCGTTGGTCACCACTAACTCCCGTGACCTTGCCAACAGACGCGGCCCGCCCGAAGCGATGAGCGAGTTGATGTTTTCCAGCGGCGGCTGCCAGCCCCGCAACCGGCGCTGCGACATCGCCCCTTCCAGCCGCGCGCGCACAGCGACAGGACCGCCGGTTCCCCGGCGGCGAAAGGCGTCAAGCCAGCCCATGCGCTACAGTCCCTTGGTGGTGATGACGCGCACCCGCCGGATGATCTTGCGCCCTTCGGCCGTCGCGATCTCGCGGTCCAGCACCTCGATGGCCCGGTCGATCTCGGCCAGGCTACGGTAGTCCACGGTCTTGCCGTCATAACTGACACGCGCCACACCGCTGGAGCGCGAGGTCGCCAGTGCCTCGCGACGGGACTTCAGTTCTGCGATAGTGGCCATGTCTACCTCATGTAATTCGACGCCACAGACCTGCGCCGTGCCGGACTGCGCACCGCACGGATGGATCCGGCGGCGGCCTTGTCGTGGCTCCCCTCGGCCTTGCTGTCCCCAGCCACCTGCGCCTCCAGATCGGCCCAGCGCGCCTCGGACCAGCGGTCCGCCCCGACGATCCAGGCGGCGGCGCGGGCATAGACCCGGCAGTCCAGCGCCTCGTTGCGCTCGCGCAGCTTCTGCCATTCGAGCCGGGCAAAGCCGCGCTTGGTGCGCACGGTGACCAGCTGCTCGGCCACGAACTGCTTCAGCCATTCGTTCTCGACCCAGTGCGGCAGATGCACCGAACCGGGCGGGAACGCCGCCCCGTCGGCCATCTCCTCCTCGGTCGGCCGCGCCAGCCGCAGGAAGCGGTAGGTCTCGGCCTTGAAGGTCGAGACCGCCACGGTCCAGAGCCGGGCTCCGCGCCGCAGGCGTTTGCCGCCCTCGGTCGCGTCGACGAAGGTCGGCCCCGGCGCGGCGGCGGGGAGGGTGATCCCCGTCAGCCTGACACGGCCCGGTGGCATGATCCTGACACGCTGCCGGGTTGCCCCCGACGACAGAACCGGGTCAGGGAAAGGATGAGATGCCAATGGGTTGCCCTGCCCCGGACCCGCGCGCGCCATAGCACGCAGGGCGTTCTGGACGGGTCCGGAGGCGCCGGTGACACTCAGGTCAAACGCGATATGCAACAGTCCCAACTCTATGCCTGTCCTGGAACGGGGAAGTGCCGACGCCGGAACGGCAGATCTGGCCCCGGCCCGCGACGGGGTCATGCGAGACGCCTGCCCCATCCCCCCCGGGGCCAAGGCCCCCGGCCAGCGCTCGTCCCGCCCACCAGTCATGGGGGAGCGGCGTCGGGCGCTCCCTCCCTTCCGGCCCCCGTCCCGGTCCTGAAGGGGGGTGTTTCAGGAAAGCGGTCTTTCCCTTTGTCGGCTGAAAGGTATTTTCACCTGGCTGCCTCAACGCAGCTCGGTCAGGAACGCCCGCACGGCGGACAGGGTGGCAGCGGCGTTGACAACATCCAGATGGCCCACATCGGGCAGCAGCGCATAGCGCCCGGCCGGGTTCAGGGGCGAGAGGGTTGGCTCGTACCGTTCGGCGTGAAACGCCTCGTCCTTGCTGCCGGCGACCAGCAGGAAGGGCGGCAGCCTCGCCACATCAGCCTGCCAATCGGCACGGGGCGCGTAGGAGGTGTTCAGTCGGTAGCTGTATTCGGTGGTGGCAGTCTGGCCAAGCGGGCCATTCAGCACCGCCTCGGGCATGGCAAAGCGGATCACGGGACGGCCATTCAGCGCCGTGATCCGCAAGGCGTTGAGCACCGAAAGCCCGATGACCCTTCGCAGGCTGACGGTCGCCCATCCGCCGGAATTCGCCTTTGTTGTGGGCGCGCTGTGATGCAGGAAGGGAGCGAGCAGCACCGCTCCGTCGATCAGCCCCCGATGCTCCCCGCCGGCAAACCGCACCACCAGGCCGCCGCCTGAGGAATGGCCGAGCAGCACGACCTTTTGCTGCGGCCCGGCGCGGGCGGTAATGAGGTCGGCCAGATCATCCTCGAACTGGCCGATGTAATCGACATCGCCGCGCCGCGCCGGGGCCACCCCATGCCCGCGCAGGTCGGGCGCCAATACATCGGCCAGATCGGCAAGCCCGGCGGCCAGACCCTCAAACTGCTGGCCGTGCCAGCCGGAGCCATGCACCATCACGACCAACGGCGCACCCGCGGGCCCTTTGGCATGGCGTACCGCGATCTGGCTGCCATCGCGCAAGGTGACCGTCTCTATCGGTAAGGGGACATGGTCTGCCGCAAGGGTACCGCTGAAATCCAGCCCGCTGGCGGCTTTCGGTTCCACGGACCAAGGCCAGATTACCACAGCCCCCGCCAGAACCACCGGGACCGCGATCGAGCCACAGAGCACATAGACCCAGGTTGCAATTCCCACAAAGTCCCCCTCTTCCTGCAGACGGTCCAGAAGGGCATGCCCCGGCCTTCCTGCACTTGCGCATGATGATATCGCAACCAAACCCTACATGTCACCCGCCATAGTTGAGCGCAGGTCACGGAAACAGATCTGAAAAGGCCCGTGCACGATTGTGCCCGCCTTGCGGAAGAAACACTGGCTGGGCACGGTGATCTGCTGGCCCGTTGCGTCGCGGCACGAGGCCGAGAGCTCGGCCGCCATCAGCGCCGCCGCGCGTGCAGGCCAGTTCACCCACGTGTCCCGTTCCTCCCGCGCCAGCCGGAACACCAGCGCCAGCGCGCGGGCCCGCTCGATCAACTCCCCCTTCAGCTTCTGAAGCCGGATGCGCCGTTCCTGCGCCTTCAGCACCTCGTTCGCGGTCTTCGCCTGCAGGAAGGTCGTGCCGCCGC
>CALGEF010000288.1 GCA_937881755.1 uncultured Acidobacteriota bacterium | reverse complement strand
CTGAGTTCAGCTGGAGCCGTGACCAATGAGCCGCGCCGTTCTGGGGGTGATCCCTGCCCTGTACCTTTGCGCCTGCGCTGCCTCGCCGGGGCCGGCCCCTCGATATCCTGCTGAGGCGCTCCCTGCCGCGGTGGTCCTGCGGGAGGGCCGGCCGCTGGCCGAGATGATTGCCCGGGCGGGTTACGTTACGTGGGAGGCGCCGGCGGCGCAGCTGCCTGCCGCGGATGCCGGGCTGCTGGCTGAGGCGCCCGGGATGCCGGAGGCGGCCTCTCTGAAGCCGGAGCGGGTGAGCGCGCCGCCGCAATCGCTCGCCGAGGTGAACAGGGCCGCGCGCCAGGGCGCAGCAGATGCGGCCTATGAAGACGCAACCCTTGTCTATGCCTATGCGCCCGGCGCGCTCTATGAGCTGCAGGCTGCGCCGTCCTATATCTCGACGATCCTGCTGGAGCCGGGCGAGACGGTGCTGGACATTGCTGCCGGCGATACGACACGCTGGATGGTATCGCAGACGCTGACGGGCACGGGCGAGACCGGGCGTACACTGATCATCGTCAAGCCGCTGGCGGCGAAACTGAAGACCAATATCGTGCTGGCGACGGACCGGCGGGCTTACCTGATCGAGGCGGTGTCGGTGGCGGGTGATACGTATACGGCGCAGGTGGCCTGGTCCTATCCGCAGGCGCCTGTCCCGGAGGCGCCGCCGCCCCCGCCTCCTCCGCCGCCTCCGGTCCTGAACTATGGCTATGACATCACGCCGCCCTGGCGCCGGGCGCCCGTCTGGACGCCGGTCAGTGTCTGGGATGATGGCAGCAAGACCTGGATCGTGTTCAGTGCGGGCGTCGCGGCCGCGGACATGCCGCCGCTGTTCGTGCGCACGGGGGAAGGCCTTGAGCTTGTCAACTACCGGGCCGAGGGCCAGGCCTATGTGGTGGACCGGGTGTTTGACCGGGCCGAGCTGCGCCTTGGCCAGAAAAAACCCATCATAGTGCGCATCGACCGGCAGGGGGCGCCCCGGTGATGACGGATGCGAGCCCCTCCCCTCAGAGATCTGGCCAGAACGCCGGCCAGAACGCCGGCCAGAACGCCGCCCAGCCCGGCAGCCCGGTCGACATCCGCGCCTCTGCCCCGTCCCCGAAGCGCCTGTCGCGCCGTGTACTGATGAGCGGCGCCGGTGTGTTTGGCACCCTTATCGTGTTTGCGGTGCTGACGGGCCTGTCGGACCGGCCTGCCCGTGCGGGTCCCTCGACCCAGGAGCCCCGGCCGGTGGCCGCTGCCAGCCTGCCGGAGGGCCTGGCGGCCATACCGCCCGGGTATTCCGGGACGCTGGCGCTGCCTGCCCGTGACCCGGACGCACCCCGTGACATGCTCTGGGGGGATGCAGGCCCGCCGGAAGGGTTCGGCGAAGAAGACGATCTCTACCTTCCAGAAGACAGCGGCTGGGCGGACCTGCCGCCAGACACCGCAGACCGGGAAACCTACCGGCCTGAGCCTGCGGCCTGGCGCGCCGAAGCGCCGGCCCCGCTCTTCTTCGAGCGGCGCCGGGAAGAGGCCGGTGTTACGGCCAGCACGGCCAGACCGAAGGAAGAGGCGCGTCCTGCAGGCGGCGGCTATCGCCCGCCGGCATCGCCGTATGAGTTGCAGGCCGGGACGGTTATCCCGGCGGCGCTGGTCACGGCGGTTAATTCTGACCTGCCGGGCCGGGTGATCGCGCAGGTGACTGCGCCGGTCTATGACAGCGTCACCGGCAGGCATCTACTGATCCCGCAGGGCGCGCGCCTGATCGGGACTTATGAGAGCGAGGTCCTGTATGGGGACACGCGTGTGTTCCTGGGCTGGGACCGGATCATCATGCCGAATGGCTGGTCGCTGGACCTTGGCGGGATGGCGGCGACGGATCCTGGCGGCGCCGCCGGCGTCTCGGACAAAACCGACAATCACCTCGGCCGTCTCGGCGGCGCGATCGCGCTCTCTGCGGTGCTCAGCATCGTCGCCAATGAA
>CALGEF010000287.1 GCA_937881755.1 uncultured Acidobacteriota bacterium | reverse complement strand
CCGGCGCCGCGGCGACCAGCGTGGCAGCCGGACGCTCCGGCTTCAGCGAAGCGCGGCCCGGCGGGTTGGTCCAGACGCGCGGCGCCGGCGCGGCAGCAACAGCCCCCACCGCGGCCAGGCGCGCGGCTTCCGAATCGGCGAGCCGGCGCGATTCGAGAGCGGCGAGCCGTGTCGCTTCGGCAGCATCAGCAGCCCGCTTGGCCTCAAGCGAGGCGAGCCGTTTGGCTTCCGCATCGGCGGCGCGTTTTGCTTCGATGTCCGCCAGGCGTTTCGCCTCGGCCGCTTTGGCGGCCTTGTCCGCTTCGACCTTCGCGAGACGTTGGGCCTCGGTGTCGGCCGCCTGTTTCTTCGCAGCGAGGTCGGCGAGCCGCCTGGCCTCCGCATCGGCAGCGCGCTGCGCTTCGACCTGCGCGAGGCGCAGTTGTTCAGCAGCCGCTGCGGCGGCGCGAGCGGCCTCTTCGGCGGCGATGCGTTCAGCTTCCACTCTCGCCGCCGCTGCCGCTTCCTGCGTTTTCAGTTGCGCGGCAACCGTGGCCGAGGCGGCGCGGGCCGCTTCTTCGGCGGCGAGCCGGTCACGGACGCGGTTGTCGATAATCGCCGGGCCGCTGGTCGTGGCGGGCTGTTCGGCGGCAACACGCGCAGCCTCGGCATTGGCAATGGCGGCGGCCGCCTTGCGATCCGCTTCAACGGGGGCCAGCTGGGCGACGGCGTCTTCCTCGGCGCGCAGTTCGGCGACGCGGGCCTTCAGCAGATCGGCTGTCCCGCGATAGTCGAACCAGGGCGCGGCAACGGTTCCCACCGGCGCCGATGCCTGTTGGACCGCGGCGGCGGAGACGCTGGCCGTGGTGACCGTGGCGCCGTCCTCAGCAGTGTCCGTATCCGGCTTTGCGCCGAGGGCGTTTTCGGCGGCCATGACGGAAAGGCCCGCGAGGCCGAGCACCGCGAGACAGGCGAAGGCGAATTGCGGGAAATCGCTTATCCGCCCGAAGAGCCCGGCCCGGGCGTCTTCGCTGTCATCGCCGGCGCCGCCTTGATTGCCGCCCTGCGGAATGACAGCAATTCCGCCCGCCGTCGCCGCGACCGGCATAAGCGGCGCCTTGTTCACAGGCTTCGACGCTGGCGGCTGTTTGCGCAGCAGGCGCACTTCGGAGACGGCAGTGTGCGAGACCGGGCCGGCGGTGATAGGGCCGGAATGAGTGAGGATCGACAGCGTCGGCTGCGGGCGCACCGCGTCGCGTGCACGCAAACGGGCGCGGAACGGCATCGCCGACTGCACACGCGCCTCGGCGGCGCGGCCGGTGGCTTCGGCCTCGCGGACAGCCTGGAGAAGGCTTTCCGGCTGCGCCGGGCTGCGGCGGATCGCACTGTCCATCGGGTCGTTCAACATGACAGCCACCTTGTCGCTGGCGGCCACCTGGGCCGCCGTAATCCAGCTCTTCCAGTATAACGTCTCAAGGCGCCGTAAACCACCGGAATCACCCAACCTGTCCTGCTTGTCAGGCAGCGGGCGGGACTTTAAGGCAACACTTTTCCCTTTCCGCCGAAAATCACGTCAGGAATCTCCATGTCGAAGCCCCGCACCGCGCCCAAAAAGGTCGTTCTTGCCTATTCGGGCGGCCTCGATACCTCGATCATCCTGAAATGGCTGCAAGTCGAATTCGGCTGCGAAGTCGTCACCTTCACCGCCAACCTGGGCCAGGGCGAGGAGCTGGAGCCGGCCCGCAAGAAAGCGCTGGCCGCTGGCGTAAAACCGGAGAACATCTTCATCGAGGACGTGCGCGAGGAGTTCGTGCGCGATTTCGTCTTCCCGATGTTCCGCGCCAACGCCGTCTATGAAGGCGTCTATCTCCTCGGCACCTCGATTGCCCGGCCGCTGATCGCCAAGCGCCAGATCGAAATTGCCGACATGGTCGGCGCCGACGCCGTCTGCCATGGCGCCACCGGCAAGGGGAATGACCAGGTCCGCTTCGAGCTCGGCTATTATGGCCTGAGCCCCGACATCAAGGTGATCGCGCCCTGGCGTGACTGGGCGTTCAAATCGCGCACGGACCTGCTGAAGTTCGCCGAGGAGAATGGTATCGAGATCGCCAGGGACAAGCGTGGCGACGCGCCCTTCTCCGTGGACGCGAACCTTCTCCACTCCTCCTCCGAGGGCAAGGTTCTGGAAGATCCGGCCGAAGCCGCACCGGAATTTGTCCACATGCGGACGATTTCGCCGGAAGACGCGCCGGACCAGGCGGAGGTGATCAAGATCGGCTTCGAGCGCGGCGATGCGGCCTCCATCAATGGCGAGGCGATGAGCCCGGCAACCCTGCTGACCGCGCTCAACGCCTATGGCAGGAAACATGGCATCGGCCGCCTCGACCTTCTGGAAAACCGCTTCGTCGGCATGAAGTCCCGCGGCATCTACGAAACGCCCGGCGGCTCAATCCTGCTGGTCGCCCACCGCGGCATCGAACAGGCCACCCTCGACCGCGGCCAGAGCCACCTCAAGGACGATCTGATGCCGCGCTATGCCGAGATGATCTATAACGGCTTCTGGTGGAGCCCCGAGCGCGAGATGCTGCAGGCCGCCATCGACCATTCCCAGCGCTGGGTGACCGGCGAAGTGACCATCAAGCTCTACAAGGGCACCGCCTACCTGATCGGCCGCAGCTCGCCCTATAGTCTGTACTCGGAAAAGATCGTAACCTTCGAAGACGACCACGGCGCCTACGACCAGAAAGACGCCGAAGGCTTCATCAAACTGAACGCCCTGCGGCTGAGGCTTATGGCAAGCCGCGACCGGAAGTTCGGGAAGAACTGAGTTATTCCGCACATCCCTGCACGGGCGGGGATGACGACCAGCTGGCACCCTACCTGATTTCCTTCGGCGGCTTCAGCCGCCGTTTCGTCTGGTGCACTTCCGCTTTGTCGCCGGTCGGCTTCTCGCCCTTCATGTAGTGGCGCTGCCAGCGTTCCTTCAGCGCGGTCTGCTCGCCGTCCTTCAGGCGGGTGTTGAAGTCGGCGCGGCTGTCGCGCCAGGCCTTGTACTCGTCGACGAGGTCAGGGTTGGTGCTCATCAGCTTGCGCTCGGGCTCGATCTCCTCGAGCCGCCTGTGTTCCATCAGGGTGATGAACGCGAACGGCTCGCCCTTGCGGAAGACAACTTCGCCAGGCCGCGTCATCTGCCAGTTCATCGTGAACGGGAAAGGCAGCCAGTCGGTCTCGACGAGGCCGGTGAGCGGCGCGATGCCGTCCTTCGGCCAGTTCGGCGGGCCAGTGACCCAGACGCCCCAGCCCGGCGGCGTGCGGAAGAGGTGGCCGGTATGGAAGGTCACGATGCCGCGCATGAAATGGCTGTCGGCAAAGCTCGCGATGGCGGCGGGGTCGCCCGTGGTCATCAGGTTGATGTCCTCGATGCGCGGGCCGCCATTCCACCGGATCTTGATGTCCATCGGGCAAAGGATTTCCCAGCCCGTCGAGTTCGCCATGGTCAGCGGCAGGCAGCGATAGGGGTGGCGGTCCACGAAGGCGTCCATCCAGGCCCGGTCCGACCGGCCGGGCACGATCTGCGGGGCAACATCGTAGATCTTGTAGCATTCGAGGCGCATGGGATGCAGGCCCTTAAGTCCTTGACGGGAGGGCTAAGTCTTGGCGAATGAAGGCCATGCCCGCAAGCCCGGAAGACCTGTTCGCCTATCTCGATTCCTTCGGGATCACGCATTCGACCGTCTGGCACGAGGCGATGTTCACGGTGGCGCAGTCCGGCGCGCTGAAGGGCGACATGCCGGGCGCACACACCAAGAACCTGTTCCTGAAGGATGCGGAAGGCACGCTCGTCCTGATTGCGGCGGAGGCCCATAACCAGCTGAAGCTCAACCAGCTGCACAAGCTGATCGGCACGAAGCGCCTCTCCTTCGCCCCGGCGGAGCTGATGAGCCAAGTGCTGGGCGTGGCGCCGGGTTCGGTGACGGCCTTCGCGCTGATGAATGACACGCAGCGCCATGTGCGCTTCCTGGTCGATACGGTACTCGCCGCGGCAGAGACCGTGAACTTCCACCCCCTCGTGAACACCGGCACGACAGCCATCTCCCAAGCCGGCCTGCGCCGCTTTGTGGAAGCGACGCAGCACCGGTTCGAGGTGGTGGATTTTTCGGGGCTTTAAGCCCGAGCGGTGACTTTTTCCGGTTTAATCACGCCGCGGTTCAGCAGTTCCTCAGCGATCTGCACCGCGTTGAGGGCGGCGCCCTTGCGCAGGTTGTCGGAGACGACCCAGAAGACGAGGCCGTTCTCGGTGCTGACATCCTTACGGACCCGGCTGACGAAGGTCGCCCAGTCGCCGACACACTCTTTCGGCGTGACATAGACGTCCTTGGACGGATCATCGAGCAGCATGATACCGGGGCTTTCGCGCAGCAGCGCCTGGGCCTCTTTCGCGCTCATCGGGCCGTTGAGCTCGACATGAACGGCTTCCGAGTGGCCGACAAAGACCGGCACGCGCACGCAGGTAACCGACAGCTGGATCGCCGGGTCGATCATCTTCTTGGTCTCGTTCCACATCTTGGCTTCTTCGTCAGTGTAGCCATCCGGCAGGAACGACCCGATCTTCGGGATCACGTTGAAGGCGATTTCCTTTTCGAAAACGACCGGGGCGGGCTCGTCATTGACGAAGATGCCTTTCGTCTGGTTCCACAGCTCGTCCATCGCTTCCTTGCCGGCGCCGGAGACCGACTGGTAGGTCGAGACGACAACGCGCTTGATGCCGACGGCGTCATGCAGCGGCTTCAGCGCGACGACCAGCTGGGCCGTCGAGCAGTTGGGGTTCGCGATGATGCGTTTCCTGGTGTAGCCCATGACCGCATCGGCGTTCACTTCCGGCACCACGAGGGGCACGTCCTTGTCCATCCGCCAGGCGGAGGAGTTGTCGATGACGATCGCGCCGGCGGCGGCGATCTTCGGGCACCATTCCCTGGACACCTTGCCGCCCGCCGACATCAGCACGATGTCGACCTTCGAGAAGTCGAACTGCTCGAGGTCATGGCATTTCAGGGTGCGGTCGCCATACGCGACTTCCTTGCCGATCGAGCGGCGCGAGGCGACGGCGTAGACTTCGTCTGCGGGGAACAGGCGCTCGTCGAGAATGTTGAAGAGCTCCCGCCCGACATTGCCCGTGGCGCCGACGATTG
>CALGEF010000286.1 GCA_937881755.1 uncultured Acidobacteriota bacterium | reverse complement strand
ACGCAGGAGTTGCGCGATGCCGTCCTCCGCATTGGAACCGAAAACCTTCTCTGGGGCTACAAGCGCATCGCGGGCGAGCTGAAAAAGCTGGGGCTTTATGCCGGTGCCAATTCCGTCAAGCGCATCCTGAACGAGGCGGGCATCCACCCAAGCCCTGAGCGACGCACAAAGAAGCCCGCTTTGCCCTGGACCACGTTCATCCGGGCGCATCTGGAAACCATGATCGCCTGCGATTTCTTCACCAAGACTGTGTTCACGCTGCGTGGGCCAAGGACAGCTTATGTGCTGATCTTCATCCATCTTGGCAGCCGTCGCGTCTATTGCAGCGCCCCGACCTATGCCCCGGACTCGGCATGGGTGACGCTGCAGGCCCGCAACACCTTGATGTGGTGCGCAAATCAGGGAATCGCGCCAGGTTTCCTCATCCGAGACGCCGACACCAAGTTCAGCGCCAGCTTTGATACCGTTTGGACATCGGAAGGTGCCAGGGTCATCCAGATTCCGCACAGGGCACCCGACGCCAATGCCTTCGCGGAGTCCTTCATAGCGACCATCAAGCGCGAATGTCTGGATTTCTTCGTCTGCTTCAGCCGCTCACAGCTCGATTACATCCTGAGGATCTGGCTGCGCCATTACAACACAGAGCGCCCACATCGTGGACGGGGCATTGGCAACAACGTGCTGCAGGTCGACTTCCGACCCGCCCGTGACGGCCCAATCCGCCGCAACCTCCAGCTTGGCGGCATCATCACATCCTACACCCGCGACGCGGCGTGAGTGCCATGGCCGAGCGAAAACATCCGAAAGGAGAAACAGCGCTGATTTCATCTTGCCGGGTTTCACGACGCTTTATAGAATGACCGAATATCAATGTGATAGGCAGTGCCTAAATTTTGGCACCCCGCTCAGGAAAGGCGAAAAACGCGAGGGGCAGCAAGATGTCGATGCTCGCGGAACCTGAGAGCTGAAGCGATCCGTTAGGACCGCCAGATTGCGCCAGACAGAGCAGTCACACGCTACACACCCCAAGATCATGGCGCGCAAACACCATGGTGTCGCCGTTCGCTGCAGCGTTCTATGACGGTTGAGAGCGATGAGCGCTGAAAGTCAGGTTGGCACCCTCCGGCGGTTTTGCGACCCAAAATCCAGAAGGTCTGGGATGACAACTGGAAGGTTTACGGGGTGCGCAAGGCCTGGCGGCAGTTGTGCCGTGAAGGTGAGGCTGCGGCGCGCTGTACCGTGGCACGCCTCATGGCGAGCATGGGATTACGAGGCATTGTCCGAGGAAAGGCCATGAAAACAACGATCCCCGACACGTCAGTGCCATGTCCACGCGATAAGGTGAACCGCAAATTCCGAGCGCCAGCACCAAATATGCTGTGGGTCAGCGACTTCACATATGTCTCAACATGGCAGGGCTTCGTTTACGTCGCCTTCGTGATCGACACCTTCGCCAACCGTATTGTCGGCTGGAAGGCGTCGCAGTCTGCAAAGACCGACTTCGTTCTCGATGCACTTGAGCAGGCACTTTATGCCCGCCGTCCAGCCCATCAGGGCGGGTTGATCCACCACAGCGATAGGGGAAGCCAATACGTCTCGATCCGATATACCGAGCGTTTGGGAAAAGCGGGCATCGAACCATCCGTTGGCAGCGTCGGCGACGCCTATGACAATGCCTTGGCCGAAACGATCAACGGGCTTTACAAAACCGAGGTCATCCGGCGGCGCAGTTCATGGAAAACAATGGAACAGGTCGAGCTGGAAACCCTCAAATGGGTCGACTGGTTCAACAACCGCCGCCTACTTGAGCCCATCGGAAACATCCCACCGGCCGAAGCAGAGGAGGCCTTCTATGCAAACTTGAACACACTCGATATGGTCGCCTAACACGAACTAATTAGTCTCCGGCAAACCCGGGGCGGTTCACACCCATCTCCTCAAGCAGTCCTGCGCTTCTTTCGAAAAGGGACTTTTCGATTTGACTGTCGTCTGGCTTCATCATCGGCTCGGTTCGAGGTCCACGGGAGCTATCAGATTTCCGCCTTTACGAGTTCGGCCAGAGTCCGCGCATGGGCCAGCCGCTCGCCGGTCACCGTGCCGTCACGCCTGGACGCGACGTTGATCGGAAGACCAATGGCGTTAAGGACGTGCTTTGCGCTGTTCGCCTGCTTGTAAAGGAGCAGCCACCGTCGGATCTTGCTCTGCACTTCATATGCCTCGGCTATCCGGTTCGACGTCATCATGTCGAATATCTGGCGATACAGATGCGGGTAAGTGTTGCTCGCCGTACAGCAAGCCCCAGTCGCACCGCAAATGAAGGAGGATACCAGTTGTTCCTGGACGGCCTGCATCACGCCAAAGGCACCCCCGCCAGAATCCGACATCGCAGCAAGACGCTCCACGTCGCCTGTGCAGTCCTTCATTCCGACATACCGCCCTGATGAAGACAAGCGCGCAACAAGATGCGGCGTAAGGCAGGTCGGCCATTTGGGGTTTTCGTAGATGAGCACTGGGGCAGCGACCGCATCGGCGAACCGCATGAAGTGCTCATACCAAACCTGTTCGTCCAGCGGATCCTCGTACGGCTGCACCGCCACTATTCCACTTGCGCCGACTTCGGCGTAGCGCCGCCCGACAGCGATCTTGCGGTCGATGCCGGCAAACGGCAGCCCGGCGATGATCGGGATCCGACCGCTCGCTGCCTCGACGGTCGCCTTGACCGCTTCGACCATCTCGTCCTCGTTCAAGTGGAACATCTCGCCTGTTGTGCATACGGTGAACAGTCCGGTCGTTCCGTTTGCAATATGCCACTCCACCAGCGCGGCGATACCCTTCGGGTCGATCCCGCCTGCGTCCGAGGTCATTGGCGTAATCATCGGCACAACTGATCCGCTTGTAAGCAGTCGGTTCTCGTTCATGACAGTGAAACTCCTGGTTCGTTGCGTTGGGGGCCTGAATTTCGCGATGCCGTTGCTGGTGATTGTCGTCTACCTTGAGGCGCAGCGCGCTCGGTATCCAACAGGTAGGCTTGGCGCTGAACGTACCTCTGGCACTTGGCTTTGGCCGAATGCAGGGTTTTCTTCGGGTGGATCATGCAGAGCACAGGTGGGCGCACTGCCATTGGCAAAGACCAAAAATGGGCATCTGATTGGTGAAATATTTCCTGAGAGCAACACGTGTGATGACTCTTGCCCATCATCAGAATCCCGCCATCGAAGGGATCCAAAGTACGAGGCCGGGAACGAAGGTTACGATCAAGAGAGCGACAATCAAGACTGCGATGAACACCCACAACTCGCTCACAATTTCACCGACGCGGGTTCGCGTCAGTCCGCCGATGACGAACAAGAGCACGCCATATGGGGGGGTGATCAGCCCTATCATCATGTTTATGACAATCACGACGCCAAAATGAACAGGGTCGACCCCGGCGGCAAGCACAGTCGGCAATACGATCGGAACGCACACCAGCATGATGGTCGATGTCGCAAGAAAGCAGCCGAGCAAAAGAAAGACGGCGTTCATGATCAGGAGCAGCATTGTTCGGCTCAGGTCGACGTCTTGAAGAGCACCAGCCAGCGCGAATGGAATGCGTTCGACTGATACGACGTAGTTGAAAAGGAACGCCGACCCGATCAGAATGGAGATGACGCCGGTATCGCGGGCCGTCGCGACCAGAAGAGTATAGAGTTCCCGAAAGCCCAGGTCCCTGTAGACCACGACTGACAGGAGCAGGGCATACGCCCCCGAGACTGCCGCCGCCTCTGTTGGTGTGAAGATGCCAGTATATATGCCTGACAGAAGGATGACCGGCATCATCAGAGGCAGGATGCCGCCGATCAGGACAGCCCGTCTGGCGGCATCTGTGACCCGTTCCTCGGTTGGAAAACCCCGTCTACGTGAGATGACTGCACACAGGATCATTAGCACGCCTGCTATAAGCAGACCGGGTAGAATCCCGCCAAGAAAGAGCGCGCCAAGCGACGATCCGCTGACTAGGGCGTAGAAGATCATCGGAATCGAAGGCGGGATAATGGGTCCGATCGTTGCCGAAGACACCGTCACCGCGCAAGCAAAGCCCTTGGGGTAACGTCCATCTTTCTGCATCATCTCGGTGACGACGTGCCCGACACCGGCCGTATCAGCGACAGCGCTGCCGCTCATCCCAGAGAAGATGACGCTTGTCACGATGTTCACCTGCGCCAGGCCACCGCGGAAATGGCCGACGAGGTTGAGCGCGAAATTCAGCAGCCGGGACGTGATGGAGCCGGAGTTCATGACCTTTGCCGCGAAGATGAACAGTGGCACCGCGATCGCGACGTAGGAATCGTAGAGGCCGCCGACAACTTGCTGTGCGGCGATGCCGATGTCTTGTCCGCTGACGAGCAGGTAAAGGATCGAGCCGGAAATCAGGGCAATCGCAATGGGCGCCCCAAAAAGCGTCAAGACAAGGATGGCAGAGAGCGCAACAGAAAAATCAAAGCTCATAAGAGGTTGTCCTCCGCATCATCCCAGTCGTCGCTGAGGATCCGGCGTATGTCGATCGCGATCTTGAGGGGAAGCCCGACGCAAAAGACCATGTACACGCCGAAGACCAAGCCCGTCGGCAGCCGCATTACGCCAGTGGGAATGCGGCGCATGTAGTCCAGATAGTCTAGGGTATCTGGAACTGAGATCACCAAGATGACGAGAACGCAGGCCCGGCTCACGAGCATCAGCGCGCGGCGCAGATGTCCTCGTGTGGCTAGAAGCAGAAAGTCTATGCTGACGTGGTCTCTCCAGGCGACGATCGTCCCGACCGAACCGAAGATGATCCAGATATAGAGAATGCGGATCGCCTCTTCCGTCCAGGTCAGTGGAGCGTTGAAGAAGTAGCGCGCGACAATCTGGGCTATGAAGATTGCAAACATGAGGGCAAATGCCGTTGCAAGCAGTGCTGCGACGGATTGCCGGAGTATCTTGAGCATGATTTCTTCCCATTGCGCAGGGGCGTCGGTGCCGCCGGGGCGGCACCGACATCGCGATCAGTATTGCGCGCACCGGCCCTCTGGCTGCAGCGCATTGATCGCTTCCAGCATGCCGGTTTCCCAGTCCTGAGAGTACCGGGAATCCCGGTAGGCTGCCTGCACGCGGGTGCGGAAGGCATCCACGTCGGGAGTCGTCACTTCCATCCCGTTTTCCTTAAGGAACTCGACGAGCGTTGCCTCAACTTCGATGCGCTTCCTGGTGTTGAAGTCAGCACCGGCCCACGCAGCCTCAGTCAGCGCCGCCTGCTCGCCTTCGTCAAGCGATTGCCAAAAGCTCTCCGAAACGGAGAACAGAATGCTGTCGACGAGGTGGCTTGTAAGGACAACCTGGTCCTGAACCTCGTAGAAGTTGTTGGAAACGAGCGTGGGAAGCGGGTTGTCCTGCCCATCGACGGCACCGGCCCGGAGGGCAAGGTACAGTTCCCCGAATGCGAGTGGCGTGGGCTGTGCCCCAAGAGCCGAGCCGAGGAACAGCCATGTGTCGGAGTCCGGCATCCGCAGCCGCACACCGGCGAGGTCCTCGGGCGTGTTCACCTCCCGCGTTTCGCGCAAGCTGACATGACGGGTGCCAAGATAGCCCGCCGATAGCACGCGGATCCCGACCTCATTCGCGACCCGATCCGCCAACTCCTCACCAAGATCGCTGGTCCAGAAGGTGCAGATGTGCGCAGCATCACGAAACAGGTAGCCTGAAGTCAGGATAGACGCCGAGGGAACCTGCGCTGCAATCAGGTTGTTCGACATGTGGCCCGCTTCGAGATTGCCACGTGCCATGGCGGCAACTTGATCGCCTTGCCGGTAAAGGGACCCGTTCGGATACAGTTCGACGTTGAAACGCCCTGGCAGTGCTGCTTCGAGTTCCTCGGCGAACACCTCCCAGGCCATTGAATGCAGATCGTTCTCGGCCGATGCGTAAGCGATGCGAAGGGTCTGGCCTTGGCCTTGCGCGTATGCTGGCAACATGCCGACAACCAGTGCTGTTGTGAGCGTTGCCGCAAAGTCTCTGAATTGCATGGTATCTTCCTCCCTGTTGGTGGTTCAGTCTCAGATTGCGATGCCGTAGCCTCCATCGATGCAGATGGTCGCTCCGGTGGTGAAGCTGCTTGTTCGACCGGCAAGCATGACAGCAGTGCCGCCGACTTCTTCAGGCTTTCCCCAGCGCCCAGCAGGTGTGTCATGGAGGACCTTTTCATTCAGTCCAGGCAGGACCTGCCGCGCCGATTTTGTCAGGTCGGTATCGAACCATCCCGGCAGGATCGCATTCACCCGAACACCATCCGACGCCCAGGCTACCGCCATTGAGCGTGTCATCTGCACAAGCCCGCCTTTCGCCATCGCATATGGCGCGAACTGCGCCCCGCCAAATGTCGAAAGGAGCGAGCCGATGTTGATGATACTGCCTCCTTCCTTGCGCATGGCCAGCCGATAGGCGGCCACGCTCAAATGGAACGGTGCGATCAGATCGACGCTGAGGATCTGGTGAATTTCTTTCTCTTCGTAGTCCTCGGGGCGTCTACGAATGTTGACGCCCGCGCAGTTTACAAGAATGTCGAGGCGACCAGCCGAGTCCAACACATCAGTGGCGGCTGCCTGACATGCCGCCTTGCTGCCGAGTTCTCTGACGTGGCCTGATGCCGCGATGCCCGAAGCGCGCAAACGGGCGACGGCCTCTTCAGTTTTGACTTCGTTCCTCGCCACAATGGCGACTGATGCTCCGGCGTTGCCCAGCGCCTCGGCGATTGCGAAACCGAGCCCGCCATTCCCTCCTGTTACCAGTGCGACCTGACCTTCGAGGGAGAACATGTTCTCTGAAGCGTTCATGGGGCAGGATCCATCCAGTCAAGAGGTTGTGGGTCATGACCCGGAACGACAGCGTCGAAGTCCGACAAGAAGGCGTAGGCGTCTGCTACCTCCCGGAGATTCTGGTAGTGGCCGGTCGGAATACCGGTCAGCCAGTTCTCCGTTAGCGGGACGAGGTCGCCTGCAAAGACAGTTCGACCGACCTTGGTCTGGAGCGCCACTGCCTGTGAGCAAGGGGAATGGCCTCCCATCCAGCGAAAGCTGATTCCTCCAGGTATTTCGTCATCGTCGGAAACGAGGTGAAGCCGGTCGCTGGCGGCTGTCATCCAGTTGAAGATCTCACGCGAATAGGTGTCGAACCACGGATGGCTTTCCGCCCGCGCTCTGTCCCAACCGGTTCGCGAAACCACGATGCGCGCAGCCCCGAATGCAGGGAGGCTCGCGATGTGGTCAGTGTGAAGGTGGGTCAGCAAGACAGTGTCTATGTCCTCTGGGGATATGCCAAGGGCACTCAACTTCGCGACCACGCCGCCGCCCGAGACCTTCCAATTCGCGAGCGAGGCGCGCGTCGTGGCGAAGGCAAGATCATTCCACGCACCGCCAAGGCTTGTATCGATCAGCATGAGCCTGCCCTGTCCGCGGATCAGCCAAGCAACGGATGCGATGCGAAGCTGTTCGCCCCATCCGGCGTTCCGAAGGAGCTGCGCCTTGGGGGCAGTTGTATGGGCGCAGACAAGCGGTGTGACCGTATACATCGCGAGCGTCCTTCCTAGCCGGTTCGAATCCAAGGCGCTGCAATTATCAGATCACACCGTTCTTGACCGGTAAAGTAAAATGTTGGATCGTTGCGCATGGCATGGGCAACGGAGGGCTACTCAGTGGGAAAGAAGAGAAGATTTGCGATAGTCGGGGCAGGCAATATTGCCCGCGCGCATGTGAGCGCTTGCTCGGCGATCGAGGACATCGAGCTCTTCGCGGCATGCGACACCGATGCCAAGCGTGCGCAAACCTTCGCCGAATCTTGGAACATGCCGGCTCATTTCGGCTCGGTGGCAGAACTGCTCAAGGCAAGGCCGGACATTGTCGCAATCTGCACGCCGCACCCGAGCCATCCGGCGCTTATCCGGCAGGTGGCTGAGGCGGGCATCGACTGTATGGTCGAGAAGCCTTTGTCAGTGGATCTCGGAAGTGCGCGTGATGCGGTGGAATCCGTTCGCAAAGCGGGCACACGTCTCGGTGTCATTTTTCAGCGCCGCTACTGGCCGGCAGCCAAACGCTTGAAAGCGGCAATCGACGAAGGGCGTCTGGGTCGAATTGTGCAGGCTGAATGTACTGTCCACTACTCGCGAACCCCGGTCTATTTCTCAAAGGAGCGTTCGCCGTGGCGTGGAACCTGGGAAGGCGAAGGCGGTGGTGTCACAGTCAATCAGGCATCCCATGCCATTGACCTGCTGCAGTGGCTCGTGGGATCGTTTTCGACTCTTTACGCCCAATGGGATAATGCCGCGCATCCGATGGTTGAGGTCGATACAATGGTCGCTGCCACGGCGACACTCGCCAAAGGCGGGCTGGCCACCATTAGCTTTGGCCTGAATCCCCGACAAACCGACAAGGGGTTCTTCGAGATCGTGGTCTACGGCGATAACGGTGCGTGGGCGAGCCTCAGGGAAGAGCCAGAAGGGGCCTATGGTCTCAACACTCAATGGGAAATACCAGGTGAGGAAGCACAAATTGCGGCGCTGACTGAAAAGGAACGAATGCAGGACCGCCGCATGTATCGCATCGTCGATCAAGGAAGAAGGCCGCCGGAGCTCAACCCGGAATGCTACCGCGCGCAGTACATGGAATTCCTCGCGTACCTCGACGGAGAGCCGGGCTACGCGCTCACCGGGGACGAAGGACTGAAGTCGGTCGAGATCATCGAGGCGATCTACCGCTCTGCGCGCGAGAAGAGACCTGTAGCATGGCCAATCGAGCGCGGGGAACTTGGGAGATCGGGTGAATGAGGGCTTTTGTCACGGGCGCAGGCAAGGGCATTGGCCGTGCAATCGCATTGCAATTGGCTCGGGATGGCTACGACCTTGGGCTTCACGTGAACGCAAGTGGCTTAGCTGGGCTCGCTCTTCGTGATGAGATCGCAGAAATGGGGCAGCGCTCGGTTGTGGCGCCTGCCGACTTCTCAGATCTCGCTGCAGCCCGTCATGCCGTTCGACAAGTCATCGAAGCTTGGGACGGGCTAGACGCTCTGGTCCTGAGCGCGGGTGTATCTTCGGCGTGTTCGCTGTTTGATCTCGATGATGCCGAAATTGATTTTGTCATTGACGTGAACCTGAAGGCGCCACTTGTCGTGGCCCAAGAGGTGATGATCGCGATGCGCAAGCGGGCGATCAGAGGGCGGGTCGTCGTGATCGGATCAGCAGCCGCCCAAACTGGAGGCGCGCTGGTCGGGCCGCACTACGTTGCGGCGAAGGCGGGCACGCATGCCCTGGTCAAGTCACTGGCCAAGGCCGGTGCGCCATACGGCATCCAGGTGAACGGAATTGCTCCGGGATTCGTCGAAACCGACGGGCTCGATAAAATGAAGGCAGCTCACGGGATCGACCCGGCTTCACTGGTTCCGATCGGGCGCGCCGGTGCCCCGGCAGAGATTGCGAGCTGTGTGTCGTTTTTACTGTCCGACGCTGCCTCTTACGTCAACGGGGCACTCCTGGACGTCAATGGTGGATTGGTGATGCGATGAAAATTACATCTGTGGAAAGCTTCGTCGTCCTGAAGCGCAACGTGTTCGTGCGCGTCGAAACCGCGGAAGGGATTGTCGGCTGGGGAGAGTGCAGCCCTATTGCGCCAAGGCCGGTTGCAACACTTGTAGACTGGCTCGCACCCATCGTTATCGGGCAGGACGCATTCGACGTCGGGCCGATTTGGCAGGCGCTGTTTACCGGTGGTTTCAAGCTTGGGCATGGCGGGATCGTCGCGCATGCGATCAGCGGGATCGACATCGCGCTCTGGGACATCAAGGGTCAGGCGCTGGGGGTGCCAATCCATTGTCTACTTGGCGGCTGCCACCGGCACGAAGTCGAACTGATTGCCTCGCTCTGGCGGCGCGACCGGCCCATAGAAGAAGAAGTGGAGCGCGTACAGAAGGCCGTCGACCTAGGCTACAAATCGGTAAAGCTTCATTTGGACAAGCGGTGGGGGCACGACGCTGAACCTGACCGCACCATCGCGCTGATGACGGCTGTGCGGTCTGCCGTTGGTGACGGCATCGACCTGCTCGCTGACATGAACAATGCCTATACGCTGCGAACAGCGATTCGCGTCGGGCGCGCCTTTCAGGAACTTGGCATCCGTCATTTCGAGGAACCGCTTCCGCCCTATGACTTGCCGGGCTATAGAGCCTTACAAGCAGCACTCGACATTCCGGTCGCGACCGGCGAGCAGGACTGTTCGCGGTGGCAATTTGAACAACTCGCGGCCGAGGGTCAGGTTGGCATCCTGATGCCCGATGTCATAAAGACCTACGGCATCACTGAAACAATGCGAATTGCCGACGTGGCGCAACGGCACAATATTCCGGTCGTTTGCCACAATGCCTACCCCACCATCAACACGGTCGCACATCTGCATTTCTGGGCGGCCGCGAAGATGTGCTTCCGTCCTCAGGAGTATGTCGTCGATCCCGACCCGCTTCGCGACGAGTTTCCAATCTTCGAGAATCTGCCCGTACCGTCAGGTGGCAAACTGGCGGTGCCGAATCGGCCAGGCCTTGGCATCGCACCCGACGAGGCCTCTCTCCGCCGCCTTTCGGTAGAGGGATAGGTGCCGTGAGTGATCCAAACCAGACCAACGTGAGGCGCCATGCGGGAAAGGCGATCATCTCCTGCGCCATCATGGGGGGGATTACCTCTCGGCCCGGGCGAACTCGCAAAAAGCAATGCCGATCAAGTTCGAAAAATCCGAGGCATCATGGAAGGGCTCGATCTGGAGGTTGCTACGCCTTCGGACGTACGTCAGCTCCTGCAGCTGAAGGGAAAG
>CALGEF010000285.1 GCA_937881755.1 uncultured Acidobacteriota bacterium | reverse complement strand
CTAGGGTCAGCCCGGTATCCGGGGCAGATCCATCGCCATCCCGGCCCCGAGGATTCCGCCGGGTATGACCACCGTCAGCAGGCTGACGAGCCCTGCTGACGCATGCTTCGCCAGTGCTGACCGGCTTTCCTCGGCCCACAGGTAGATCTGATAGACGCCCAGCGGGATGAGTGTCTGGCCAAGCATTGCGGCTCGGCCATGGGGCCGCCGAGTTCTTCGCCGGGGCGTCGGCTGAAAGGCTGTTCATGATGGTTCCGTCAGGAGGAATGTCGGGTCCGTGAGATCAGGAAAGACCCGGCCGCTCCGGTATGACCCCGCGTCTCAGTTTTCTGACACTTGGCGCCAATCGCAGATCGGCGAGATGCAAGGCCCAGCCGTCTCCGCAGGCTATGTCCGCTCGCTCCTGGCACTCGCCGTAAAGTGCGGAGCGGATGCGCAGCTATTGCTGGCGGCGGCGCGGATCGATCCGCGCTTGATGGATACGCCCGATGTACGCGTGCCGTTCGAGCGCTTCAAGGCGTTGATGGCCGAAGCAAAGGCGGCCTGCCGCGAACCCGCCCTGGCGCTGCATTTCGGTGCCGCGCCGCTCGCTGAAGTCCCGATCGCTGGCCTGATCGCCCATGCGGCAGGGAGCATGGGGCGAGGCGTGCGAGCAGACAATCCGCTATCCCCGCCTTGTCGCCGAGGTCAACGGGGACGAAGCGGGCGCCCGGTTCGCGATCATGAGGTGCGCAGATGGTGTGCACAGAGGACCGGCCGCGCAATCTGAATAGCTTTTCAGAACCGTCCGCCTTCTCCGGGGCATTCCGGCGCCGGACGGGCACGAGCCCCGGCCAATACCTTTAGGGACGAGAGCCGCCTAGCCTCCCTTCGGAACCTTGAACAGGTCGAGCTGGTTTGGGTCGGCCGCCTTGCGGCGCCTGGTCTTTGTGCGGCCACGCCGGAAATAGAGGTCGTCCGTGTGGTCTGTCTCTTCGGAAGGTGGGGCCGGCTCGGGCAGCGGGGGCGGCGAGGGCCGGGGCTTCGGCGGCGATTTCGGATCGGCAATCAGCCACCAGCTGACCGCGATCACGACATGGCCGGATGTGTCCTCGTAGCGTTGCAGGTGTCCGGCCGGGCCGTCGGCGCCTTGCGCGGCGAGCAGGGCAAACGCTTCGGCTTCCGGCAGGTGGAGCCAACCGGTCTCCAGCCGCTCAACCCGGTAGCCGGGCGCAAGGCTCACCGCTTCGCTCAGCGACCGGGCGGTTTGCACGCCGGGCCGGGTTGCCTCTTCAAGGCTTCGGGCAATGGGATAGGCAAGGCTCATGTGACGGGCGAGGTAAGCCCGTCATCGCCCGGCGTCCAGCCCGCATCCGCCGCACCGGTGAGCCGCGCGGCGCCGAGCCTTGCGAACCGGAGCGTCACGGCCTTGCGGCGGGCGGGCGCCAGACGGGTCTCGGGCGCGTCGCGGATGATCGCTCCGTAAAAGGCATCCGCCACAATCAACCCGGCTTCCGGCGGGATTATTTCCTGCGGAAAATCGTCGCCGACAGCAAAGGTCAGCCGGTCGCAGAAATCCATATACTCGCGCCATTTCGTATCGGACTTGAAGTCCTGAATGCTGGACTTGATCTCGATCATCCAGATGTCCCCGCCCGGCCCGATCGCCGCAATGTCCGCGCGCCGATGGTTGGCCAGCGTCATTTCGGTGAGCCCGTAATAGCCAAGCTGGCTCATCAGGCGCAGCGTGCCGCGGCAGATTTCGGCCGACCGGCGGGGCAGCGGATCGATGGGCGCAGGATTGAGCATGGCAGGCGGTTCGTTCTGCTTGTGTTCCGGGCCCTGAATTAGGCCGCTGAGACCTTGGACGTCAAGGCAGATCAGGGCCAGAGCGGGGTTAGAGCGGGCAAAGAAAAAATCAAGGCAGCCTTCATCCATTGACCGCCAGCCTGCGTAGACAAAGCCAGAGAGAGACACAGGTTGTCTCTGCCGGGAGCACTTGATGGCCAGCGCTTACGACACGAACAACAGTTCCGACCGCCAGTTTGTGCGCACCGCGATGAAGGTCGCGCTGCTGGAGCCAGCCCACGAAGCCAGCCTCGCCCGCCGCTGGCGCGAGCAGAATGACGAAGTCGCGCTGCATGAGCTGACGACGGCCTACATGCGCCTTGTCATCGCGATGGCCTCGAAGTTCCGCCATTACGGGCTGCCGATGGCGGATCTCGTATCCGAGGGCAATGTCGGCCTCATGCAAGCAGCCGCCCGGTTTGAGCCGGAACGCGAAGTGCGCTTCTCGACCTATGCCAGCTGGTGGATCCGGTCCTCGATCCAGGATTATGTGCTGCGCAACTGGTCAATCGTGCGCACGGGGACGACCTCGGCGCAGAAATCCCTGTTCTTCAATTTGCGCCGCCTGCGCGCCCGGATCGCCGATACCGGTGATGGCATCATGAGCGTCGAGAACCGCGAATGGGTCGCCAACCATCTCGGCGTGCCGGTCCGCGATGTCGAGACAATGGCCTCGCGCCTGTCCGGGTCTGACCGCTCGCTGAATGCGCCCCTGTCCATAGACGGCGACGGCGAGTGGCAGGACATGATTGCCGACGAAGCGGCCATTCCCGAGCAGCTGGTTATGGCGGAGCACGACACCGCCAGGCGGCGAAAGTGGATTGCCGAGGCGCTGAAGACGCTGAACCCGCGTGAAATGCACATCATCTCGAAGCGGCGGCTTGCCGAAGAGTCAATGACGCTGGAGGCGCTTGGTGAGGAACTCGGCGTGTCCAAGGAGCGCGTGCGCCAGATCGAGCATCAGGCGCTCGGCAAGTTGCGCAAGGCCCTGGAGCGTATTGTCGGCGATCCGATGAAGGCCGGGCTTATCCCCGAGGCGTAGGTCTCAATCGAGTTTTGCGAGATCGGGCGGATGGCTGATCTGGGGCCGTACGCCGCGCAGGAAACCGCGCGCCTGGATGCGGGTTGCTTGCGGCGCCTGGCAAAGTTGAGCTGCGGACTTCCCGGTTTCCAGGATAAGCGCTGATCCCCGCAACGCGTCATCACAAACCGCAAAGCGCTCCTCAGGGCCCTTCATGGCGCCCGCAACGCCCTGCCGGTCGCGGCAGGGGGCGGCGTTCGCCGCCGCCCCGGCGAGACGGACGCTCTGGCCGGTGACCGGTACCAGCGCGTCGCCGTCCGGAACGCGCACCACGCAGCCACGTTCGCCCACAGCGAGCTCATCCAGCGGGTCTGTAGCGGGTCTGTATCGGCGTTACAGGCGGCCAGACCGAACAACCGTCCGGCGATCGCAAGTCTCCGCCCCGCGCGCCTGGATCACCTGTCCACCTTCCGGCCTGCAAGCGGGGGCTCCTCCAGCCTTGCCAGAGGGCTGCGGCGCCCTTTAAGGCTTCCCCAGCGATAACTCCCGGGAGGGACCCCATGTCAAAGCCCAAGAAATCCTACCGCAAGCGCGAAATCGGCGGACACACGCTGAGCCCTGAATCCCTGATGATGGGGTTCGGCTACGACCCCTTCATGTCGGAAGGCTCGATCAAGCCGCCGATCTTCATGACCTCGACCTTCGCCTTCAAGTCGGCCCGCGACGGCGAGGCCCTGTTCCGCCGCCTTGCCGGGCGCCACGAGGAGGGCGACCCGGAAGACGCAGACCTCATCTATACGCGCTTCAACAACCCCAACATGGAAGTGCTGGAAGACCGCTTGACCCTCTACGATGACGGTGAAGCGGCGCTCGCCTTCTCGTCCGGCATGTCCGCGATCACGACGGCGCTGTTCGCCTGCGCCGAGCCGGGCACCGCCGTGCTGCATTCCAGCCCGCTCTATGGCGCATCTGAAGTCTTCATCCGGACTTTCCTGCCGGGCTGGGGCGTGCGCTCGGCCGAGTTCGATGCCTGGTCCACGGAGGATGAAATCCTGGCAGCGGCCCGCGCCACCGTAAAACGGTTTGGCCCGATCTCGGTGATCTTCACCGAGTCGCCTGCCAACCCCACCAATGCCCTCGTCGACATCGCCGCCTGCGCCCGCGTCTGCGATGTGATGGAAAAAGAGACCGGCCGCCGCCCGATCCTGATGTGCGACAATACGATGATGGGCCCGATCGGACACCAGCCGCTGAAGCACGGCGCCGATCTCGCACTCTACTCGCTGACCAAATATGTCGGCGGGCATTCGGACCTGATCGCCGGTGGCATCGTCGGCAATGAGGAGATGATGACGAAGATCCGCCGTATGCGGAACTATCTCGGCACCATGCTGGACGCGCACTCCTGCTGGCTGCTGACGCGCTCGCTTGAAACTGTGCAGCTGCGCATGGAGCGCGCCTTCCGGAATGCCAGGGTCTGCGCGGAGTTCCTGAACACGCATCCGAAGATCACCAGGGTCATGTATCCGGAGTTCCTCAAGGAGGGCGACCCGCAAAAGAAGGTGTTTGACGAGCAATGCCTCGGCGCAGGGGCGACTTTCTCGTTTGATGTGAAAGGCGGCAAGGACGCGGCGTTCAAGCTGCTCGACAACCTCCGCCTCATCAAACTGGCGGTCAGCCTCGGCGGCACGGAAAGCCTGATGTGCCACCCGGGCTCGACCACGCACTCGGCCGTTCCTGCAGATGTGCGCGCCCGCATCGGCTTCACCGACGGTCTCGTGCGCTTCTCGGTCGGCATCGAGGCGCCGGAAGACCTGGTCGCTGACCTCGGTCAGGCCCTCGAACACGCATGAGGCGCGGCGGACTTCAAATACTCATGGTTTTCCCGTAAGGGAGGAGCCGGCGATCCCGTAGCTCAGCAGGATAGAGCGACAGATTCCTAATCTGTAGGTCGTGCGTTCGAATCGCATCGGGATCACCATAAAAACAAGCGCCTGGGCGGACGATAAGAACACTGCGGAATGCCCGTGCCCCGCGGGCGCCCCGGTTGAGACCCCGGGATCACCTGTAATGGCCGGGCCGCATCGGTTTTGAGCAACAGGTTTCGCTCGCCGGGACGCGTCCGCGATGGCCGGGGTCTGGCGGACGCGTGCCGGCAGCGCGCGCCAACATGGCGTCAAACCTTTTCAGGGGAAGGGGGGCTGCCCTCTGAAAGGGCTGCTCACCCGCCTATGCCGATCCGATACGTATCCCGTCCCGCCCGACCAAATGGCCGTTGTTGAGACCGCGAATGGCACGAAGCAGGTGCCCCTTCACGGCAGTCGCCCTCATCTCCGGGCCCGGAAAAACACCGCCAGCAGCGGCTGTTGCGACCGAATGATGTTTAAAGCAGATCGGCCAGACTTCGCCGGGATATCCGCACGTTCTCGAGCGCGGCCCGAAGGGGGCTAAACCCCCGAATTGAAAGCCGCACCAGAAGTTATCATTTCAGCATGGGTAAATCACTTCATGGCCGCGTTGCGAGGCTTCGCATATGGATACTGCTCAAGGTTGAAACCTTCGCCGCCAGTGTAGCAGGCAGTGGACCAGGTGGGCCGCGCTGACACGGAGGCGATGTCAATAACGGCGCCGTTGCGCGCGATCCCGGGGTGGTATTGTCGAAGCAGCTTTCA
Source organism: uncultured Acidobacteriota bacterium (assembly GCA_937881755.1). GTDB lineage: Bacteria > Pseudomonadota > Alphaproteobacteria > Caulobacterales > Hyphomonadaceae > Hyphomonas. Next base: position 2,513 of record CALGEF010000285.1, on the reverse strand, counting down.
TATGCGGCTCAATTTCTGCCGCTGGCTCCACTTTCTCTGATAAGACGACGACGACCCGGGCGGCCAGCCGAACAACCTGTTTGGGGAATTGGACTGACGCAGCTGATTTGATCCGTTAGGATCCGCCCGGCCTAGAGCGATTGCAACGCGGGAGCTGATCTGGATGCCGATATACTCACACCGCGCCGCGCTTTGTGCCGTGGCGGCTGCTTTGTTTCTGCCAGCCTGCGGCAGCAAGACCGACAAGCCGGCCGGCGAAGCGGAGCTGGTCAGAGCGCCCGTTGAGCGCGGCGAGATTGCGCGCATCATCAATGCTGCGGGCCGCGTGAAGCCGGCAACGACCGTGCAGGTTGGCTCGGAAGTCTCGGGAAAAATTGTCGAGATCAAGGCAGATTTCAATACGCTGGTGAAGGCAGGTGATGTGCTTGCTGTGATCGATCCGGAGACTTTTTCGAAGCGCGTCGAGCAGCAGCGCGCGGGGCTTGAGAATGCGCGCGCCAACATTCGCGTACAGGAAGCGGCGGTCGTCAGAGCGCGCGTGAATCGCGAGCAGGCAGTCACGGAACTCGCCCGTGTTCAAAACCTCTTCGACCAGAAAGCCGCATCGGCTTCCCGGCTTGAGACAGCCAGGCGCAATGCAGGTGTCGCCGAGGCCGACCTCATACTTTCCGAAGCCCAGCTGGATGCGGCGAAAGCCTCGCTGCGCCAGTCGGAAGCGAGCCTTGATACGGCGCGGGTCGATCTTGGCCGTACGGTGATTCGCGCGCCCATCGATGGCATTGTGGTTGATCGCAAGGTGGATGCCGGCCAGACAGTGGCGGCGTCGTTCTCTGCGCCGGAACTGTTTGTGATCGCTGCCGATCTCGCTCAGGTTCAGGTGGAAGCCGCAATTGTGGAGAGTGATGTTTCGGGCCTGGATGCCGGTGATCCGGTGACCTTTGTCGTCGATGCCTATCCGGCGCAGACGTTCGAAGGCACGGTGAAAGAATTGCGCCTGAACCCGACTGAAGCGCAGAACATCGTAACCTATACGGCCGTCGTGACAGCGGCCAATCCCGAACGCCTGTTGCTGCCCGGCATGTCGGCGAGCCTCCAGATTACGACGGAGGCGCGAAAGAACATTCTTCGAATGCCCGCAGGCGCAGAGCGGTTCCGCCCGAGCGAGGCAGAAATCACGCAATGGGCAGGCGCGGCCGGTGCAGGCGCGGCCGGCCCCTCTGAAGAGCTTCCCGGTTGGGAGCAGATTCTGGGCGCGCTGAAGGCGGCGGGTCTCGCCGAAGCCCGCATTGCAAGTGTGCGCACGCAGCTGCTCGAGGAAACTGAGGATCTGCGCGAGGCTATTGCCAATCCTGAGCAGACATTCCAGCGCACGCCCAATCTGAAACGTCTGAATGAGCGTATCCGCCTTTACATCGAGCGATCGCTTGAGCCGGCGCAACTCAAGCTCTACGCGCAGGCACGCAGCGGCATGCGCCAGGTGCGCGAGGCGCAGATCTGGGTTGTCGGCGACGACGGAAAGCTGGCACGCCGCCTGGTCGGGCTTGGCGTGTCGGATGGAACCTATACGGAAGTTATGCGCGGCCTGAAGGAAGGTGAGTCGGTGGCAATCTCCATCCGCACACCCGCGCCAGCAGGCGAAAAAGGCAACCCGCGCGGCGGCCCGCCGGGCGCTCCTCGCCGCTTATAGGGGGCAAGACGGATGCCGGGCGCGCTAATCTCCTGCCGCAATCTCACGCGCATCTACCAGATGGGCGAGTCGCGTCTGAAAGCGCTGGATGATGTCTCGCTCGACATTGAAGCGGGCGAGTTCGTTGCGGTCACCGGCGCATCCGGCTCGGGCAAGTCGACGCTGATGAACATGATTGGCGGACTTGACCGGCCAAGTTCGGGGACCGTGTCGATCAACGGTTCGGAGATGAGTACGATGAAGCCATCCGATCTCGCGCGCTTTCGCAACGAGACGATCGGGTTCATCTTCCAGCAGTTTCAGCTTCTGCCGAAGAAGTCAGCGCTCGAAAACGTCATGCTGCCGCTGCGCTATCGCCGCCCGGCCGTGAATGACATGAACGTGCGCGCCAGGGAGAGCCTGGAGCGTGTCGGGCTGGGTGATCGGGCCCGCCACCGCCCGACCGAGCTGTCGGGCGGCCAGCAGCAGCGGGTCGCGATCGCGCGCGCTTTGGCGGGTGATCCGAAAGTGATCCTCGCTGATGAGCCAACCGGCGCGCTCGACTCCGGTACATCGCAGTCGATCATGGACCTGCTTGTGGATCTGAATGAGCGCGGCAATACGATCGTGCTGATCACGCACGATGCTCATGTGGCAAGCTTTGCACGCCGCCGCCTCGATTTCTGCGATGGCCGTATCCAGTCTGACCATCGCAGCGCAAGGGCCTGATTCATGAATTTTTTCACGACGCTGGGGCTTGCCTTCACCTCGCTCACCGAGCGGCCTTCGCGCACGATCCTGACATCCCTCGGCATCATAATCGGCGTCGCCGCGGTGTTTGCCATGC
>CALGEF010000284.1 GCA_937881755.1 uncultured Acidobacteriota bacterium | reverse complement strand
TGACGCCGGGATCGGAATACAGCATGGCGAGGTGCGCGAACGTCATCGCGAGGCCAGCCATGGCCACATCGAAGGAAAGTGTGAGAGCCATTGCCCGGCGTGCGGCGTCTTCGGATTTCACGGCCTCAACTCCCCTACACTTAATCGCCGGGACGATTCTCCCGTTTAGTGCCACCGATCGAAGCGGGCGCAAGCCCCGTTGTCATTGCCGGACTGTAATTCCCCTGCAGGATGCCACAATAGTGCCCATAAGTGACACCGGAGTGACATCGTCTGTGCAGGTCTGCACTTTACCGGAGCAGTTTGGAATTGCCCGGAAGGAGCAGGTTGTTGCGGAAACCATGGCCCGTTCCAGGACCGCAGGGCGCCGGCTGCAATAAGCCGTGTGACCTTTTTGTCTCGCCGCGCCAGAATCCGGATCCGTGGTTCGGGCTGATAATCGCCATCTTATTTCAGGCGCGCGACTGCGAGTATCGACATGGCAGTGGTGGGCCCGGCAGGACTTGAACCTGCGACCAGACCGTTATGAGCGGTCCGCTCTAACCAACTGAGCTACAGGCCCTTCCGTAAAGGTCGTTTAGGCGCCGCGCGCGCGCCTTGCAACGGCCTTGTTCGGCGGGGGATAGAGGCGTACCGCTTTGAGCACGATACAATGGAGCCCGCCATGAACCGCCCCTCTCTGGCCATCGCCGCCCTCTTCCTGGCCGCCGCACCGGTCGCCTGCGCCCAGATACCGTTTGCGTCCGTTGCCACCCCCCTGCTTGCGAGCCCCGCTGCCATGACGGTTCACCCGAACTCGGTCCAGCCTGAAACGACCCTGCAGATTAATGCCGAGTCCAAGATCAACAGGGCGCCGGACATCGCCTATATCTCGGCCGGCGTCACCGAAGAACGCGCCAGTGCAAGCGACGCGATGACCGCCCAGTCGGCCGCGATGAACGGCGTGTTCTCGGCGCTCGAGAAAGCCGGCATCGCCAGGAAGGACATGCAGACATCCGGTCTCAGCCTCTATCCGCGCTATGACTATATCGAAGTCCCGCAGCCTGATGGCAGCGTGCGCGGCGAACAGAAGCTCGGGGGCTATGTGGCCACCAACAATATCACCGCCCGCGTGCGCAGTCTCGATACGCTTGGCGCTACCATCGACAGCCTGGTGAAGGCCGGTAGCAACACCTTCTCCGGCGTCTCCTTCGCCATCGAGGATGACAGGGAGATCAGGAATGAAGCGCGCGTCCAGGCGATGAAGGAGGCGATTGCGAAGGCGGAACTCTATGCCAGGGCCTCCGGCCTCAAGGTCGCGCGGATCGTCTCCATCAGCGAAGGCTACGAATACTCACCGCAGCCGGTGATGATGCAGCGCGCTGAGATGGCGATGGACGCCGGCGCGCCGACCCCGATTGCGGCCGGTGAAGTGGGCGTAACGGCAAGCGTCAGCGTGCTGTTCGAGCTGGTGAAATAGCCTAGAGGTAACCTTCGGCCAGAAGGTCCTTCATGTCGACAAGACCGAGCGGTTTGCCGGTCTCGCCGACGACGAAGGCGTTGGAGATCCGGTTCTCGCTGAGCTGCTTGATCACGACCTGCATGCGCTCGTCGGGATCAATGGTGCGCGGGGATTTCGTCATCACGTCGCCCGCCGCCGCGCCGGTCTGGCCGGCCATCATGGCGCGGCGCAGGTCGCCGTCGGTGACCATGCCGATCAGCGCGCCGTCTGGGCCTGTAACCCCTGCGCAGCCCTTGCGGCCTTCGGAGACGGCGTAGACGACGGCGTCGAAGGCCGCGTCCGCTGCGATGAGCGGCATCTGTTCCTTGCGTTCGCGGACATAATCGCCGGCGGTCTGCAGCGAGCGGCCGAGTTTGCCGCCCGGGTGGCGGAAGCCGAAATCCTCGCGCGAGAAACCGCGCCGGGCCATCAGCACAATGGTGAGGGCGTCGCCGAGCGCGAGCGCCATAGTTGTTGAAGACGTCGGCGCCAGACCGTTCGGGCACGCTTCGGTGACCACAGGGAGTTCAAGCAGGATATCGGCGAACCGCCCGAGCGTGGAGCCAGCGTCCCGCGTCATCGCGATGACCGGGATCTCGTTGCCTTTGCAGTAGCGCAGCAGATCGACCATTTCGCGGCTTTCGCCGGAATACGAAATCGCGATCAGCACCGAGCCGGGGATCAGCATGCCGAGATCGCCATGGCTGGCTTCGGTCGGATGGATGAAGAAGGCAGGTGTGCCGGTCGAGGCAAGGCTGGCGGCGATCTTCTGCCCGATGTGCCCTGACTTGCCGACGCCGGCGACGACGACATGCCGGTCGGTCGACAGGATACGTTCTACCGCCTCTGCCAGCGAGTTGCCCAGCGAGGCCTCAAGCTTGTCGAGCGCGTCGCGTTCTAGGCGGATTACGCTCCGGGCGAGGGTCAGGTCTGAGTTTGCGCTCACGGTTCAGGGGCTCCCGGGCCAGGTCAGGACAGCGAGCGGCGTTGTGCGGGAGCCGTGAGGCTCCGGCAAGCCCCCCGGTGCGGCGGGAAGGTCAGCGGCGCGTCTGCCGGAGGGTATACTCGGCCACCCGGCCGGCGTTGGCGGCCCGTTCTTTCTGGCGCGCTTCATATTCCGAGACCGCCGCGCCGGCAGCCCTGGCGGCGTCGGCGGTCTGGCGGGCTTCGTAGTCGCTGACTGAAAAGCTGGCGCCGGGGGCAGGCAGGGCCGGCGAGGGCTGGACCGAGGCAGGCTCATCGGCGGCGTCCCCTTCGACGATAATCATGTCTTCGGTGACGGCGTCTTCGGTCGTCTCGCCGAGCGCGAGATTGACGGGCTCAGCCTTGTAGGAGCTGAACGGCTGGCCGTTGAGCATCGGCTCTGCCGCGCCGTTCGGGTTCACCGGGGTCTGTACGGAGGCGAAAACGGTGGTGCCGCGCAGCTGCGGCGAGGTCGGGTCGGCCGGGCCGCCGAGCGCGGCGAAAGCCGCCTCGACGAGGTCTTCGACATGCGCGTTGCGCGACTTCGCGGTCGCCCCGCCCAGCATGACAACGATAACACGCTGGCCATCGCGTTCAGCTGATGTCATCAGGTTGAAGCCGGAGGCGCGGGTATAGCCGGTCTTGATGCCGTCCACGCCGTCCACGTCGCCGATGAGGTCATTGTGGTTATTGTAAACCATCCGGCCCCAGGAGAACTTGTCGTTCTGGAAATAGTGGTAGTACTGGCCATGCTGCTCGAGCAGAGCATCTGCGAGCAGGGCGAGATCATACGCTGTCGTCACCTGCGCCGTGTTCGGCAGGCCCGAGGCGTTCTTGAAGGTCGTGTCGTTCAGGCCGAGGTCGCGGGCCTTCCCGGTCATCTGGACCGCGAACTTCTTCTCGGTGCCGCCAAGGTGCTCGGCGACGACGACAGCCACGTCATTGGCGGACTTCGTGACGAGAGCGAGGATGGCATCCTCAACCCTGATCCTGGATCCGGCCTTCAGTTTGAGGTTGGACGGCGGCTGGGCGGCGGCGTTGCGGGAAACCAACATCTTGTCGGACAGGCTGACTTCGCCGGCATTGATCGCGTCAAACAGAAGGTAGAGCGTCATCACCTTCGTGAGCGAAGCCGGATAGCGGGCGTCGTCGGCGTTACGGGAATGCAGGATTTCGTTGGTTTCGGCGTTCATTACCAGCGCCGCGTACTTTTCAGCCGCGGCAGTCTGGGCACCCAGCAATGAGGTCGATCCAACGGCAACCGACAAGGCTGCAAGACGAGCCAGGGAAAGGTTGAGCAGCGCCATGAACGGCAACCTCCAAATATGCAAAACCCCGGCAGGCCCGAGTAAACACTAGAATCGGACAAACCAGTTGACCACACCTTAACGCAGCCTGTCCGCTGACAGTTTTGTAACCCCGCACGCGTTGCATGCAATTCGAACGCCAGATGCTTAATGTTGCGGCGCACAAAATTTATTGCATCTGCGAGGGGGATGTGTTATGTAACGTGCAATACAAAAAGAAGGATCCCCCCTATGGCCAAGACCACTGCATCGACGGCGCGCGCCAAAGCGGAAGCTCGCCCCGGCACGTCAACCACCAAGCAAATCGAAGCTGGCATGGACCAGATCACTGATTTTGCCGGCAAGTTCACGGGAATGGCTGAAGGCGGCGTCAAAGCCCTCACCGACAGCGCGGTCGCCTCGACCGAAGTGCTTCGCGAGATCGGCACCCGCAATATGACGTTCATGACCCAGGCCATGGAACAAAGCGTCGAGCTGTCCCAGACGCTCGCCAACGTCCGCGACCCCCGCGAAATGTTCGAGCTCCAGTCTGCTTTTGCAAAATCGATGTTCTCGGCCTGCTCGACCGAGATGACGGCCCAGACCGAGCTTTGCGTCGCTGCGTGGCGCAATGCCGCCAGACCGTATATGGCTCCCTTCGCTAAGTAATCCCGGCCCCGTTCAGGGTTTTCGGGCCCGGCCGGCAGTAGAGTATCCGCGTAGAGTTTCAGGGCTGGATCTTTTTGGTCCAGCCCTTTTTCGTTGCGGCGGACCCGGTGCGCCGCTTGCGACTCGGGCTGCGTAGTCACACAGTGCGGTCTGGCAACGCAGGCGGGAGCCAGGCGATGACGATTCGTGACCGGCAAGGGGAAGAACTGACGGGGGCTTCGCCCCGCGCGGCGGAGCTTTTTGACCTCGCGATCAGCCGCTTTGCCCATTTCTGCGGCGATCCGGTTGAGCCGCTCCGCGAAGCGCTCGCCGATTCTCCGGATTTCCCGATGGCGCTGATCGCCAAGGCCTGGATCTACGCGATGTCGACCGAGCCGCAAGCGACCGCACTGGCGCGGCGTATGGTTGACGACCTTGCCGGCATGCCGAAGGGCCCGCGCGAGGAGAGCCATCTCGAGGCGCTGCAAACAGCGTCGCTGACCGAATGGACCCTCGCGGCCCGGGCGCTCGACCTGCACAACGCGGCTTACCCGTGCGACCTGATTGGCCTGCTGGCCGGCCACCAGGTGGATTTCCTGACTGCCAATGCGCGCAATCTGCGTGACAGGATTTCGCGGGCCCTTCCGGCCTGGGACGGTGTGCCTGGACGCTCTCACCTGCTCGGCATGCTCGCATTCGGCCTTGAAGAGACGGGCGACTATCACCGCGCCGAGGCTGCCGGCATGAAGGCCCTGGAAGCCGACCCCAATGACAGCTGGGCGCACCATGCCGTGGCGCATGTGCTGGAAATGCAGGGGCGGGCCGCCGAGGGGCGCGATTTCATGCGCAGACGCCGGGCGCACTGGGCGCAGCCTGGGAATTTCCTGAAGGTCCACAACTGGTGGCACCTCGCGCTCTGCCATCTCGAACTGGGCGAGCCCGACGCCGCGCTGACGCTTTACGACGAAGAAGTGCGCGGCGAGGCGAGCACCGTGGCGCAGAACCTGGTGGACGCCTCGGCGCTGCTGTGGCGGCTGCACATTCTCGGTATCGACGTGGGCGACCGCTGGGACGAGCTGGCCGACACCTGGACCCAGCACGCCGACGGAAAATGCTATCCCTTCAACGATGTGCATGCCGCGCTCGCCTATATCGGCGCCGGGCGCCGCAGTGAAGCGACAGACCTCCTGAAGATCGCGCGATCCGGCAGCGAGCGCAGCGAGATGAACCGCTGGATGCGCGATACCGGCGCGCCGATCATTGACGGCCTGCTGGCCCATGACAGCGGAGACTTCGAGGCAGCCATTGATCCCTTGCTCTGGGCGCGCCAGATAGCGGGCACGTTCGGTGGCAGCCATGCGCAGCGCGACGTGATCGACTGGACGCTGACCGACGCTGCAATCCGCGGTAAGGTCACCCCGCTTGCGCGGGCGCTTGTTCTGGAACGTCTCGCGCTGCGGCCGGAGAGCCGCGTCAATATCGCCTTCGCCCGCCGCGCCGGTTTGCGCGCGCAATGACCAGAGACAGGATTGCCCCGATGCCGGACTTCACCAACTTCAGGACCCTCATCCGCCCGGGCAGCCCGAATACCGCACTGCTGGCACCGCCAGGCTATGCTGCGTCCGCAGAGGCGGACGGCGCCGCGCCGGTCTACGACGTTTCGCCCGGTGAACTCTACATGCGCGCCCTTCGCCTGATCGGCGAACGCCGGGAATGGCAGCTCGGCTCGCAGGACGCGGCGACCCTGCAGCTGAACTTTGTCGCGACCTCGGCGCTGATGCGGTTCAGGGATGATGTCGATGTCGTGGTCCTGCCGGTGACGGGCCAGCCGGAGAAATCCACCTTCGCGGCTTACTCAAGGTCACGCGTCGGATATTCCGATCTCGGCGCCAACCGCAAACGGCTGGAGGCGTTTTCCGCTGCCCTGCTGACGCCTTGAAAGCAGGGATAGCTGCGTTCAGACGCCAATTGCATCTTCAATCTCGTTCAGGAAGGTATATCTTGTCACCCATGAAAAGCGTGTTTGACCCGGTCCGTATGGCAGGCCCGCCGGCGCCGGGCGCCGGTGCGCCGGGCCAGGACGGCGGCACAGGTTTCGACCTGGCTACGGAAACCCGCATCAAGACCAAGAAGCCTTCGCTCTACCGCGTTCTGCTTCTGAATGATGATTACACGCCAATGGAGTTCGTTGTGTTCGTGCTTGAGCGTTTTTTCAACCGCTCACGCGAACAGGCGACCCGGATCATGCTGCATGTGCATCAAAAGGGCGTCGGGCTCTGCGGGGTCTATACATACGAGGTTGCCGAGACCAAGGTAGCCCAGGTGCTGGACCTTGCCCGGCGTCATGAACATCCTCTCCAGTGTGTTATGGAGAAAGAGGACTGAACTACCCATATCATTTCTGCCGCCTCCTAGTAACACGACCTCCGAAAAGGCTCACACCTTGCCCCGTCTCTCGACCTCTCTCGAAACCGCTCTTGAAAAGGCACTCTCGCTCGCGTCCGAACGTGACCACGAGTACGCCACCCTCGAGCACCTGCTGCTGGCCCTCACCGAGGACGAGCATGCGCGCGATGTGATGGGCGCCTGCAAGGTCAATATCGACGAGCTGCGCACCGACCTTATGCGCTATATCGACGAGGAGCTTTCGAGCCTGATCGTCGACGGCAGCGATGGCCGCGTGCAGCCGACGGCCGCTTTCCAGCGCGTCGTCCAGCGCGCGATCCTGCACGTAGAAAGCTCGGGCCGGGAAGAAGTGACGGGCGCCAATGTGCTCGTGTCGATCTTCTCCGAGCGCGAAAGCCATGCCGCCTACTTCCTGCAGGAGCAGGACATGACGCGGTATGACGCGGTCAACTACATCTCGCACGGCGTGGCGAAGCAGCCCGGCATGTCGCGGCCGTCCACGCCGCGCGGCGCCGAATCCTCCGAGGAAGAACCTGTGAAGCAGGGCCATGAAGCGCTCGACACCTATTGCGTTAACCTCAATGCGCGTGCGCGCGCGGGCAAGATCGACCCGCTGATCGGTCGCGACATGGAAGTGAACCGCTGCATCGAGGTTCTGTGCCGCCGCAACAAGAACAACCCGATCCTGGTCGGCGACCCCGGCGTCGGCAAGACGGCAATTGCCGAAGGCCTTGCCAAGCGGATCGTGGACGGTGAAGCGCCGGAGATCCTCGACGACGCCATCATCTGGTCCCTCGACATGGGCGCCCTGCTGGCCGGCACACGCTATCGCGGCGACTTCGAGGAACGCCTCAAGTCGGTCATGAAGGAACTCGAGCAGCAGGAAAAAGCGATCCTGTTCATCGACGAGATCCACACGATCATCGGCGCTGGCGCGACCAGCGGCGGCGCAATG
>CALGEF010000283.1 GCA_937881755.1 uncultured Acidobacteriota bacterium | reverse complement strand
GGACCCCGCGCCCCGCAGAGGCGCGCTAACGCGCCCTTTATACGACGTTTTCCTGAAGCAGGGGACAAGAGCCGCGGGATTTCCCGGAAAAAATCACGGCCGCCCGCCTGAAATGCGCAGGTTCGCCCCGGCCGTATACGAAGCCTTGTCCGACAAGAGCCACACGATGCCTTCCGCGACTTCTTCCGCCTCGCCGACGCGGCCGAGGGGAATGCCGGGCCCTTGCGTCTTGAGCTTCGCTTCCGGCGGCATGTCCGTCCGGGTCAGGCCGGGCGAGACCGTGTTCACCCGGATGCCTTTCGGCGCGAGTTCCTGCGCCAGGCCGATCCCGAGGGAGTTCACCCCGCCCTTCGAGACCGCATAGAGAATGCTCTCATTGGCGCCGCCCTGAGTCGCGCTGCCCGAGGACACATTGACGATGGCCCCGCCGCCCGCTTGCAGCAAGCGTGGCACGGCCGCCTGAACACAGAGCATGTATCCGGTCACATTGATCGCCAGCACGCGCTCGATATCGGCCTGGGTCAGCTTCTCGAAAGGGCCGCGCGGGCCGACGACGCCGGCATTGTTCACCAGGGCGTCGAGCCGGCCCCACTTCGCGTCGACGGCCCGAAACATCGCTTCGATGTCGCTGGCGACGCCCGTATCGCCTTGAACCGTCATGGCCTCGCCGCCGGCGGCTTCGACCGCCGCCGCGGTCTTTGCGGCCGCATCGGCGTCGGCGCGGTAATTGATCGCGACCGCCCAGCCCTCGCGGCCGAGCAGCCGGGCCGCCGCCGCCCCGATGCCCCGCCCGCCGCCAGTGATAAGAACGACTTTTTGCGCCATGGCTTGAAGCTCCTCCGTTCGTGGGCTGCCTGATCGACCATAGCCGGGACGGCCCTGGCCGTCACATGGTCGTTATTTGCCGGGCCAGCGCTTGTTTCCGCACGCGAGCGCAGGCAAGAGTATGCCTTGAACGCAAGAAGGAGCGCAGCCATGCGCATCACGGATATCGCCATCGCGGCCATTATCGGCGCGGGCGTCGGTTTCGCCGCCAGCCACCTCGTCGCGAACCGGGACGGCGCCCCTGCCATCACGGAAGCCGCGGTCGACGCCCGTGTGGACGCGCGGATCGATGCGCGCCTGGCCGAACTCGGTCTGGAGCAGAAATCCGATCTGGACGGCCGGATTTCCGGCGGCGTCGCGCAGTTCCTTACCGACCAGCCGGAAGCCGTCGTCAAGGCGCTCGATCAATACCAGGAACAGAAGGCCGCGCAGGAAGAAGCCGAACGCCGCCAGACCGTGGACGCCATGGCCGACGCGCTGAAGCGCCAGGCGGGCGACCCGGCGATCGGCGCCGACGCGGCGACGGCGGACGTCACCCTGGTCGAGTTCTTCGATTATCGCTGCGGCTATTGCAAGCGCTCGCTCGAAACCGTCATGGCGCTGGCGGAGGACGATCCGAAATTGCGGGTGGTCTTCAAGGAATTCCCGATTCTGGGGCCGGAATCGGTGCTGGCGACGCGGGTTTCGCTCGCGGCCAACAAGATCGATCCAAGCCGCTATCTCGAGCTGCATGCGGCGCTGATGCGCCATCGTGGCGCCTATGACGTCGCCAGCTTGCTCGCCGTCACGGCCGACGTCGGCTTCGACCCAGCCGCCGTCGAGGCGATGATGAACAACGTCGCCGTCGCCGGCCAGATCAAGAATGCCTATGAGGTCGCGGAGGCTCTGGGCATCCGCGGCACGCCGGCTTTCATCGTCGGCGACCGGGTGATCCCTGGCGCCGTCAGCGGCGGCACTCTCAAGGACGCCATCGAAGCGGCGCGGGCCGCCGACAAGGGATAGGTAGTCTACAGCGTCACTGCTGCGGGATCGGCGGGTTGAACTGGAACAGTTTCCGATCGATCGGGCCGCCGACCTTGAGATCGTAAAGGTCGAGATGGGTGACGGCGCCCGAGCCGTCGGTGACGGTCCAGCCGATCAGGGTTTCCGGCGCCTTGCTGAACGCAAGCGTGACGCGGCCCTCGGCCAGGACGCCATTTTGCGCGGCGGTGATGAAATAGCGATCCGGGGTTTCAGCCGTCGCCAGCACCTGCACGTCCTGGGTGATGCGGACCGGATCGTCCAGGAGAAACCAGGCCGGCGTCAGATTGCGGGGGACATGGGTCAGCGTCTCGAGCTCGGCGTCGAAATGCTTGACCAGGTTCTGGTCCGACCAGATCACATCGCTTTCCGGCGGGTCATACTGGAACCGCAGACGGCCGGGGCGATCGACCCAAAGCCGTCCGGCCCACTGGTTGCCGCGCATGTCGCGCTGAATGAACTTGGCCGTGATCGTCCGGGCGCCGTTCAGATAGGCCAGGGCGCGCGAGACGATGGCCGTATCGACCTTGACCGCGGTCGTCTGTGCGCCGGCGAGCGCCGGCAGCGCGATCATCGCCGCAAACAGGATTGCACGAAGCACAGGCACGATCTCCACCTTCGGTTCAGCGCCAGACACTTCGACGCGCCTGTCATATGGACCGATCCGGCGCCAAGGCCAAGGCGGGATTGCGGCGGGAATGCGGCCTGGATCGCATTGCGCCCAGACATTTCCGCCAATCAGTCGTCTTCGATCAGAGATCGTCGTCCTGATGACTGCCGACCAGAATCTCCCGTTTGCCGACATGGTTCGCCGGGCTGACCACGCCTTCCTGCTCCATGCGCTCGATCAGGGACGCCGCGCGGTTGTAGCCGATTTTGAGGCGCCGCTGCAGGTATGAGGTCGATGCTTTCTTGTCCTTGGCGACGATCGCGACGGCTTGATCGTAAAGGCCGGCCTCATCGTCACCGCCGCCCCCGTCCATCGGCTCGAAGCCGGGGATGCCGTCGGCCGCCGTTTCGTCCGCGGTGACGCTGTCGACGTAATCCGGCGGCGCCTGGCCCTTCAGGAACGCCACGATGTCCGCGACTTCATGATCGTCGACAAACGGCCCATGGACACGCTTGATCCGACCGCCGCCAGCCATGTAGAGGCCATCGCCCTGGCCCAGCAACTGCTCCGCCCCGCCCTCGCCGAGGATGGTGCGGCTGTCGATCTTCGAGGTCACCTGGAAGCTCATCCGGGTCGGGAAATTCGCTTTGATCGTGCCGGTGATCACGTCGACCGACGGGCGCTGGGTCGCCATGATGATATGAATGCC
>CALGEF010000282.1 GCA_937881755.1 uncultured Acidobacteriota bacterium | reverse complement strand
GCGACGTCGTTCTGCGCCATCAGATCCAGCGTATGGGCAACCTGCTCGCTATCAAGGTCAACCTTCGGCAGGCGTTGCAGCGCGGTGAGGCGCAGCAGCGTGCGGGTATCTTCTTCCGGCGACAGCACCCAGCCGAGCATCAGCTGGTTGATATGGGTGATCTCTTCATAGCCGGCTTCGATCATGTTGTTCGCATTGGTGAAAGCGGGCACATGGCCGGAGACGCGCAGGCCACGCGCCTTCGCCCGCTCGACCATCGCGGGCACCCATTCCGGGTTCATCGAATTGTAGATCTTGATCTGCCAGAAATCTCCCTGATCCGCATACCAGTCGACGGCGGCGAGGGCCTCTTCCTGGGTGCTGACAAGGATGCCGTTGTTGGAACTGAACGGGCTCTTGCCCTCAATAAAACCGGAGCGCACCACGCGGGGGCCGGCGAGGGTGCCGGCGTCGATCTTGGTGATCAGTTCCCTGAGCACGGCGTTGTCATTGCCCATGTCGCGGACCAGCGTGACGCCGGCGGCGATGTTCTTCAGTGCGTCGTCTTCTCCCACATGGCCGTGCATCTCGGCGAGACCCGGGATGAGCGAGCCGCCCTGCCCGTCCACCACATAGGCGCCGGCGGTATCCGCCGCGCCCGCCGTGACGGACTTGATCAAGCCGTTCTCGACGATGACGGTCGACGGCGCGGTCATCGCCTTCGCCTTCGGATCGAACACGCGGACATTGGTGATCGCCAGCGGCGCGTCGTACCTGTGCGCGGTCTCCGCCTGGATCGTCTCGAGGCGCTGCGTGGACAGACGGGTCGCCATCTCCTTCAGCTGGTCGTCGGCCTCTTCATACCCTTCGCGCACGATGACGAAGCGCGGCGACATCAGGGCAAAAAGATCGCCTTCCGCATCGAGCAGGAAATAGCCGGGGTCTGTATCATTGCCGATGAGGGCATAGGCAAAGGCGTCGACCGGGCCGCCTGCGCCCTCGAGGCGCACGGTTTCCTGCGGCCTCATTGACAGGGCGCCGGCTGGCCAGGCCGGCAACGATAGGTCGGCGTCCGCCAGCAGCGCCTTGGCATAGACCGCAAGGGCATAGGGCGAGGCATTCTGAGGCACGTATATTGTCGCCTCCGTCTTCGCGGCAGTGGTGGAGCCGGTCGTGTCGGTCCAGCTCGCAACGTCGTTCTCGAGCGCGAAGGTCTCACGGATCTGGTTGCCGAACGTGGTTGCGCCATCGACCGTCCAGCTGACCGGCAGACCGTCTGCGCCGAGCTTGATGGTCTCGGCGAGCGTCGGGCCGCGGCCATTGTTGCGGTATTCGTAATCGACCCTGACGGTGTCGCCTGTCGTGACGGCGACGAGCTGGCCGAGCGTCTTGTCGAACAGGCGGACCGAGAAGGTCTCAGTGGTCGCTTGCGGCTCTGCCAGCGGGGCGTTCGCCTCATGCGCGCAGGCACCTAATACGAACAGCGCTGCGAGCGCCGTAGAGCCAAACCGGTTGATCATGTCGGATGTCCTTCCCGCCCGGGCCGCTCGTGCAGCGGCCCTGTTGCGGGCATTGGTGGCATATTGCGGCGGGGGTGGAAAGGCGCGGCACATGCATTGCGGCCGGATTTCATCGCGCCCTGCGAGATCGGCCAAACGCGCCAGGGCATCCTGAGCTAAGTCGGAGGATGGCCCATGCCGGGGGTTCGTTCTGTGTGGCCCATCCTTCGATTTCAGGATGAGCTGCAGTGTGTTACGAACTTTTCCTAGAGCGGAATGTTGTCGTGCTTCTTCCAGGGGTTGGTGAGCTTCTTGTTCTTCAGCGTACGGAGAGCCTTTGACACGCGGCGGCGGGTGTTGTGGGGCATGATGATATCATCGATATAACCCTTCTTCGCGGCCACGTAGGGGTTGGCGAAGTTCTCTTCGTATTCCCTGGTTCGGGCGGCAAGTTTTTCCGGGTCGCCGGCTTCCTTGCGGAAGATGATCTCGACAGCGCCCTTAGCGCCCATCACGGCGATCTCGGCGGTGGGCCAGGCGTAGTTGACGTCGCCGCGCAGGTGTTTGGAGCTCATCACGTCATACGCGCCGCCATAGGCCTTCCGTGTAATGACGGTCACTTTCGGGACGGTGGCTTCGGCATAGGCGAAGAGGAGCTTGGCGCCGTGCTTGATCAGGCCGCCATACTCCTGCTTGGTGCCCGGCATGAAGCCCGGAACGTCTACGAAGGTGACGATGGGAATATTGAAGCAGTCGCAGAAACGCACGAAACGCGCAGCCTTGCGGGAGGCGTCGATGTCGAGCACGCCGGCCAGCGTCATCGGCTGGTTGGCGACGACGCCGACAGTGGAGCCTTCGATCCGGCCGAAACCGCAAATGATGTTGCCTCCGAATTGCGGGCTGACCTCGAAGAAGTCGCCCTCGTCGAGCACTTTGGTGATCAGCTCCTTCATGTCGTAGGGCGTGTTCGGGTTGGGCGGGATCAGCGTGTCGAGGCTCATCTCCTGACGGTCGAACTCGTCGTGTACCGGACGCACCGGCGGCAGCTCGCGGTTCGAGGCGGGCAGGAAATCGATCAGGCGGCGGATCTGGGTGAGCGCCTCGATATCGTTCTCGAACGCGCCGTCCACGACGCCGGATTTCTTCGCATGCACGGAGGCGCCGCCGAGCGTCTCGTGGGTCACTTCCTCGTTGGTCACCGTCTTCACGACGTCCGGGCCGGTGACGTACATGTAGGACGTGTCCTTCACCATGAAGATGAAGTCGGTCATCGCGGGCGAGTAGACGTCGCCGCCGGCGCAGGGCCCCATGATGACGGAAATCTGCGGGATGACGCCGGAGGAGAGCACGTTCTCCATGAAGATATCGGCATACCCCGCAAGCGAATCGACGCCTTCCTGGATGCGCGCACCGCCGGCATCGAACAGGCCTATTACTGGCGCGCCGTTTTGCACGGCCATCTTCTGGACCTTCACGATCTTGGCCGCATGCGCGAGGCTGAGCGATCCGCCAAACACGGTGAAGTCCTTCGAGAAAACATAGACGAGGCGGCCGTTGATCGTGCCCTGGCCGGTAACAACACCGTCGCCGGGGATCTTCTGGTTCTGCATGTCGAAGTCCGAGCAGCGGTGCTCGACAAACATGTCGTATTCCTCGAAGCTGCCCTCATCGAGGAGGACAGCGACGCGCTCACGGGCGGTCAGCTTGCCCTTAGCGTGCTGGCTGTCGATTCGCGTCTGCCCGCCGCCCATCCGCGCCTGTTCGCGTTTCGCCTCCAGTGCCACGATCAGTTTGTTCATGTCCCGGCGCTCCTCAGGAAATCTGTTCAAAATCTGCCGGGGAGACTGATACCCCCTCGCGCGGGGATGGCAAGCTGAAGGGGCGCGACAGTTGAGCTTGCCGCGACGGAAAAGATGCGCCCCGGATGTCCGGTCCGGGGCGCGGCTGGAGCTGCCTCGGGTTCAGCTGGGTTACCAGCCGCGGCCATAGTCTTTGCCCTTGTAGGGATAAGGGATGCCCTCGACGCTGATGACGCTACCGCGGCGGATTTCGCACGAGACGCGAGTTTCCACACCGCGGCGGCGGCCTTCGAATTCGACATCGCCGAGGGTGACGAAGAAGCCGCGCGGGCCGATCTGGCGGACATAGAGGTCGTCGTCGATCTCGACGTTGCGATAGCCAAGTTGGCGCGCTTCGTAGCGGACTGCCTGCCGACAGGCTTTTACCGCGTCGCGGGAGAGTTCGGGGACTTCCCAGTCGGTCTGGCTATACTGGTTGAGGCCGCGGCGATAACCGCCTCCGCGGTGGTCGTCACCATAGCCCGAGCCGATCAAGAGCGTCAGTTCCGTGTCGCTTCCGAGCAGGGTTTCCACTCTGGCAACGCTGGCGGTGTCCGCCGCGGCGGGGAGCGTGAAGAGCGCCGGCGCGGCAAGCGCAACGACGGCGGCTCCAAGAGACTTGATGGGTGTCTCCATAGGGGCAGATTTGTACAGCCCTGCTAAACAGGGCCTGAAGGCCCGTTCATTCCAGGCTTCTCTGCGGTTCACCCTGGCTCAGTGGCCAGGACCGTTTAAAATGAGTGAGCGGTCGTTCGCAATGCCGCACTTTCGCCATAATTTAATGTGAGTGAATGATTGTTCGCAAATATGGAGACCGAACATGACCGCCCGCCTGATGACCCCCTTCTGCTTTGCCTCGCTGCTGGCCGCTGCGCTGATCGCGGAGGGCGCGCTGGCCGCGTCCATTCCGGCTGAAGCCGGGCACGTTCAGCCAGCTGACAACGACGCCGCCACCTATGCGGATATCTGTCGGCTCGAATTGTTGCGCGACGAAGATTGATCGCCACTCCGTCCGGCCTTCCGTCGCTTGGGGGGCAGGCGCCGGCCGCCCGTCAGAGAAGCGAAAAGCCTCGGAGGTTGATCTTCTCGTCCATGATGAAGGAGCGGAAATCTGTCAGGGCCTGCGACCACTGGCAGGCCTCATCCAGCCCGAAGCTGTTATCGTCGTCGAGAAAAACACGCACCGTCGTGCAGACGACGAGGCCGAGATCCTCGGTCTTGTCGATGGTCAAGGTGGCGCCGTAGCGATTGAGGTTGAAGCGATTGGCGGCTTCAAGCATGGCCACGCGGTCGTTGGTCTCTGCAAGCGGGAGGCAGGCCTTAAGGGCCACTTCCTCGCACCGCTGCGGGCCAGGGACATTCCCCAGGCAGCGGCGCAGACCTGCCACGAAGCCGAGGCCCTGCAACTCCGCCGACAGCATGGGCTGGCCGTACAGGATAGCAGAGCGGATTTTTTCGACACTCACCGATTCCAGGGCGGCGCGGACCGAGGCCACACTCGCGGGCTCGGCTGAGGCGGCGCCAGAAAGGGCCGCCAGCGCCAGCAAGGGCGCTGCAAATCGACCGGAAGAAACATGCATGGGAAAAACCTGACGGAATCTTTGAACCTGATGCGGCGATAGAGTTTATACGCCGTCCGGCAAGCGCGCAGCGCCAGCGTGCAGGAACCTTTCAGACGCCCGCCCGTTTACGCTTCATTAGGGAGGAATAACGCATGCGTGCGCGCACACAGGACACTTAACATTCAACGTTGGAAACGCGGGCGCCGAAGGCGATGCAGACCCTGAAAATCGAGATGGCCGTTGCCGGCGCGGCGCTGTTTGCGCTGGGCACATTTCTTGGCACGCGCCCTTCCGGCGCACAAGCGGGCACTGTCGAGGCGGCGCCAGTGCGTGCATTCACCGAAGCTGACTACGCCGTGTTCGACCGCGGTTTCATTCTCGACAGCCAACCCTGCATGGTCGGCCTCGAGCGGCAGAATATCTGCTTCTCGCCCTCGCCGCTCGAAGCCCGCATCCATACCGGCGCCGTCGTGCCGCTGGATGTGCCGCTTGTAGCAGCTGAATTCCGCGTGATCGTCGAGACCGACCTGAAGGACCCTGCCCTGCGGACCGTCCGTTTCGGCCAGGTGCTGGCGCTGGTCGACCCCGAGACCCGCGTCGTCGTTGACCAGATGCAACTGGTGCCCTCCGCCAGCTAAGGCTTGGCGCGTGAACCGCTCCGGCGTAAGCGGGGCGGATGACAGATCCCCGACCCAAACGTTTCTACAAAGTGGCCGCCGCCGAACGCCTCGGCGACGGCTGGACCGTGGCGCTCGACGGGCGCACGATCAAGACGCCCGAGCGCGCCGCGCTGGCTTTTCCGGCCCGCGGGCTCGCAGACGCGATCGCGGCCGAATGGGACGCGCAGGCGGAATACATCGATCTCCTGAACCTGCATCTCACGCGCCTCGCGAATGTCGCCATCGACCGGACACCGGAGGCACGCGACGGGATGGCCGACGAGCTGGCCCGCTTCTGCGAAACCGACCTGATCTGCCACATCGCGGAGGAGCCGGAGGACCTGATCGCGCTGGAGGAAGGCCACTGGGCCCCGGTGCGCGACTGGGCCGCCGATACGCTGGGCGTGATCCTGGTGACGACCGAGGGCGTGCGCGCAACGCCGCAGCCGGACGCCTCGCTGGAAGCGGCGCGGGACTATGCGCTGAGCCTCGATGACTTCCGGCTGACGGGGCTGATCTATGCGGCAGCGCTTTATGGCTCTGCCCTGCTGGCGATGGCGGTGTGCGAAGGTGTTCTGCCGGCGGAGGAAGCGTTCGAGATGTCGAAGCTTGACGAGGCCTGGCAGTTCTCGCGCTGGGGCGAGGATGAAGAGGCGGCCGCGGCTACCGAGGCGAAGCGCGAGGAAGCGCGCGCCATCGGGCGCTGGTTCCGCGGGCTGGCAGACTAACAAGCGCATCGGCAGCTTGACGCTGCGACAGCGTTGGCACGCCCCGCTTCAGTGTTATCCTTCCTCAAAGACCAGACGCAGACAGGAGGAAGTTTGCCATGGCGGACGACATGCGGTTCGTTCTGGAAGTGCCCGGCCAGGCACACCAGCCGGTTTCGCCGCAGCGCACGGCTTCGGCCAAGGCGCATGACTGGCCTGCGGGCACCACGATCATCTCCGCCGACAGCCACATGCTGGAAACCGATTGCTGGATCGACCGGTTCCCCGCGCACCTGAAAGACAAGGCGCCGCGGATGGAATTCCGAGACGGCGGCTGGCACTTTACCATCGGCGGCAAGCCGATGATGCGCCCACATGACATTGTGCCGCTGTGCGAGGCGATGGAATGCCATCCCGGCCTGACGGATATCGAGGCGCGGCTGAAAGATCTGGATACGGAAGGTGTCGACAAGGAGCTGATTTTTCCGCAGCGCCTGTTCGGGCTCTACATGATGACCGACATGGAGATGCGCGCGGAGATTTTCGGCGCTTATAACGAGGCGATTGCCGGGCAATGCGCGAAGGGCCAGGGGCGGCTGTTTGCAGTGATGGTGCCGAACTACTGGGACATGCGTGAGGCGCGCGCCTCGGTGCAGCGCTGCCAGGAACTGGGCGCGCGGTGCCTGATGGTGCCGATCAATCCGCGCAAGGATCTCGACGGCAATCCGATCCTCTACAATGATCCGAAGATGGACACGCTGTGGGAAGCGATAGCTGACAGCGCCATTCCGCTCTGCTTCCATATCGGCGAGAACATTCCGACGGCCGCGCCGGGGGCGACGGGCACCTTCGTCCTGACACAGATGGGCGGCTTCCGGCAGAACTGGGGCATGCTGACCTTCGCCGGCGTGTTCGACCGGTTTCCGAAGCTGAAAGTGGTGTTCGTCGAAGCGGGTATCTCGTGGGTCGCGAGCATGATCCATGACGCAGACATGATCTACACACATTTTCCGACGCAGATTCAGCCGAAGCTGAAACATCCGCCGAGCTGGTACTGGCGCAATCACTGCTATGCGACGTTCATGACCGACCCGGCGGGCCTTGAACTGCTGCACCGGATCGGCGCGGACCGGGTGATGTGGTCATCCGACTATCCGCACCAGGAGAGCACGTTCGGCTATACGCGCGGCGCGGTCCAGGCCGTGTTTGATGCGACGAGCGTGGAGAACGCACAGATGATACTGGGCGGCACGGCGGAGAAGCTGTTCCGGATGTATTGAGGCAACTCAGGCAGGCGCAAAAGCTCCCAGGCTCTGCGTCAGTGTACGGAACTCATGGTGCACTTCGTCGGCGCCTGCGTCTGCGAGTTCGTCGGCGCGGCCGAA
Source organism: uncultured Acidobacteriota bacterium (assembly GCA_937881755.1). Taxonomy (GTDB): domain Bacteria; phylum Pseudomonadota; class Alphaproteobacteria; order Caulobacterales; family Hyphomonadaceae; genus Hyphomonas. Next base: position 17,055 of record CALGEF010000282.1, on the reverse strand, counting down.
ACCCCAGCTGACGCCGAGTGAGCGCACGCCGGCGGCGCGGCCCATGGCGATGTCGTGGATAGCATCGCCGATCATCAGGGACTGGGACGGGGCACAGCCGAGCGCGCGCATGGATTGCTCGATCATGAAAGGATGCGGCTTGCCAGGACCGTCATCGGCGCACCAGACCGTGTCAAAGTAAGACTTGATGGGGTGCTTTGCAAAGAGGCCGTCGAGGCCGCGATGCGTCTTGCCGGTCGCGATGGCCAGCAGCCAGCCATCGCTTTTCAGGCGGTCCAGCACTTCGAGCGCACCGTCATACATCGGTTCGTGGAGGCCGGGATCTGCGCGCAGGCGCGTGAAGGTGTGGCGATAGGCATCCACGAGGAATTCGAGGCGCGCAGCGCCTATGTCGGGCGGGGCCAGATGGGCGATACCGGAGTGCAGGCTGAGGCCGACGATTTTCCGCGTTGCGTCATAATCCGGGGGCGGCAGACCGGTCTCGCGGAAGGCCGCTTCCATGCAGGCCTGGATGACCGCGCGGGAGTCGACGAGCGTGCCGTCCACATCCCAGATGGCGAGGCGCAGGTCGTTTGAAGTCCGGGGCATCAGATGAAAGGCGCCAGCGGATCCTTGCCCGCTTCCTGTTCGAGGAAGCCGAGCGTGGCGAAGGTTTCCACCATGTGCGGCGGCAGGGGTGCGACGATCGTGGTCGGCTTGCCGCGCTCGCGAGGGATGACCAGGGCGCGGGCGTGCAGGTGCATGCCTTCGGCGAGACCCTGCGGCACTTCGCGGCGGGACTGGTACTTGTAGTCGCCAAGGATGGATGTGTTCATTTCCAGCATGTGAAAGCGAAGCTGGTGCATGCGGCCGGTTTCCGGGCGCAACGCAACCCAGGCGGCCTTGCCACCGGCCTGCGAGATGACCGTGTAATCCGTGATCGCGTGGCGCGCACCTTCCACGCCCTGCGCCGAGCGAATCATCCGTTCACGGTCCACATCGCGGCGCTTGGAGGTCGATTTCGGGTCGTAGGGCCGGTAGCCCGACGGTTCGTCCGCATCCGGAATGCCCTTGATCATCCAGCACCGGATCTGGCCCATCGGCGGGTTGGGCACGCCAACCGTGACGGCCCAGTAGACCTTGTCCATCTCACGGCCCTTGAACATGTCCGCCAGCTGGTGGGCCGCGCGCGGGTGCTTGGCGATCAGCAGGACGCCCGAGGTTTCCTTGTCGAGACGGTGCACCAGGACGGGGCGATGCTCTTCCTCGCCGTAGACGCCCATCAGCAGGCCGTCGATATGGCGCCCCTGCCCGGAACCGCCCTGCACAGCGATTCCGGCGGGCTTGTTCAGCGCCATCATGTCATCGTCTTCATAGATGATGATCGACTTCAGGAATTCCTTGTCCTCGGCGCTGGCGCGCGCGGCGTGGTGTGCCTTGGGTGCCATCGTCTCTATGCTGAAGATCGGCAGGCGGACTTCATGGCCCGCCTCGAGCCGCGTGCTCGCCTTTGCGCGGGCGCCATTGACGCGGATCTGGCCGGTGCGCAGCATCTTCTCGATCTGGCCCTGGGTCAGCTGGGCGCGGCGCTTGATCCAGCGATCAAGGCGCGCGCCGGCTTCCTGATGGGAGACGGTTTCGGTGATGATCTGGCCGCTCATGCGAAGGCCCTCTTTGCAATCCAGAGGCCGAGGCCCAGCGCGGCAACGCTGAAAATGACCGACAGCGCTGCATAGGCAAACGCTTTGCCGGCCTCTCCGCTGCGGAGCATGTTCATTGTTTCCAGCGAAAAGGCCGAGAAAGTGGTGAAACCGCCGAGGACGCCGGTGGCGAGGAAAAGGCGCAGGTCCTGGCCGCCTTCGGCCGCCTTTAATGCAAACCATCCGGCGACAAGCCCCATGGCGAATCCGCCAAGAAGGTTCACCGAAAAGGTGGCCCAGGGCCAGGTGGCCGGAAGATGCCGCACGCTCAGGATACCGGCGCCGTGGCGCAGCGATGCGCCGATGGCCCCGCCTGCAGCGACGAGAAGAAAGCTGTTCATGGCGGGCGTTTACACGCGCGAAAGCCGCCGCGCCAGTGTGTATTGACGGGCCTTGCGCAGCGCCGCGTTACGGATCAAATATCGGCACCAAAGCGGGTGTAGCTCAATGGCAGAGCAGCAGCTTCCCAAGCTGACGACGGGGGTTCGATTCCCCTCACCCGCTCCAGTCACCTGCTTGCGCATTCCGCAAAGCGAAGATATCCGGTCTGGTTCTGCAATGATTCCAGCGTAGAAATTCCACACCAGCAGTCGAAAAACCCCCTGTTTTACACTGCTTTTTGAACTCACCGCCTGACAAAGGAAACTGAAATGGCCCTGAAACCGAAAACCGCAACGAAAGCTCCGGCCGCCAAAGCACCGGCCAAGAAGGCCCCTGCAAAGGCAAAAGCGCCGGTGAAAGCCGCAGCGAAAGCACCGGCAAAAGCTGCGCCAAAGGCCGCTGCAAAGAAAGCTGCGCCGGACGTGATGACCATCAAGCATCTCGCCGCCGAGCTTTCGGAAGCCCACCAGATGCCGAAAAAGCAGGCCGAATCGGTGGTCAGTGACTTCATCGACAGGATGGGCGGCTACCTGAAAAAGGGCAAGAAACTGCGCATTTCCGGCCTCGGCATCCTGCAGGTTCGCGCGCGCCCCGCACGCAAGGGCCGCAACCCGGCGACCGGCGAAGCGATCAAGATCAAGGCTTCGAAGAAAGTGGCATTCCGCCCTTCGAAAGACCTGAAAGACCGCGTGCTGTAAGCTCAGGCTTCACAACGATTCAGAACGCCCGGTCGCGACATTATCGCCGCCGGGCGTTTTTTGTTGAGGGGCGGCTGCCCTGGTCGAAGGTCGCCGAACCGCCAGCCTGCACTATTCAGGGCATTTTCGTTACTTTGTCCTCATACGGCAGCCGCCTTCGGAACGTTCACGCCGACGGCCCGTTCTCTGTGCTCACCTGCTGAAAAGTGTGCGCCATGCCAGCAATTTCCCTTCCCGCGCTGCCGAGCCTCGCACGCGTCGAACATATGCCGGCACTTCCGCCGCGGCGATCCGCCCGTCGCCGCGAGCCGAGCCGGAGACGCTCCGGCTGGCTCTGGCAGGCGGCTACGCGCCGCGCCGGTGCGGGCTTGCCACTTTCACCACTGACATTGCGGAGACCCTGCAAGCGTTTCGCTCCGGGCTGGGACTGGATGTTTACGTAATCGACGATCCGGCGCAGTCGATGCAGTACGCCAAGGCAAGCGGCGTTATATGCGCGAACGGTCCGGCATCGTAGCGTGCCGCAGCGGCGCAGATCAACGAGAGCGGAATACACGCCGTCTGGATCCAGCACGAGTTTGGCATCTTCGGCGGCGAGAGCGGCGAGATGATCTGCGATTTTGCCGAGCAGATTGCAGCGCCGCTCTTATTCACATTCCACACGGTTCTGGCGGAGCCTTCCGATGTGCAGCGCAGGATCATGCTGAACCTGATCGCGCGCGCTACCCGCATCATGGTGATGTCCAAACATTCCCGCGAAATTCTTTCGCGCGTGTATGGAGGGCCCTCGACGGTCATCGACGTGATCGAGAACGGCGCACCCGACCGGCCGTTTGGCCGGCAGGCACCGTTCAAGCAACGCTTTGGCCTTGAAGGGCGAATGGTGTTGATGACATTCGGATTGCTCGGCCCCGGAAAGGGACTGGATCGCGCGATTGAAGCCCTGCCCGGGAATCGTGCGCGATCATCCTGATGTGATTTACAGAATTGTCGGCGCGCATCGACGATCTTCTGAGCATGATGAAATCTGGCGCCTAGTCGTTCCAGTTTCCGGCCGCCACAGCCTGCCGGGCGAGTGTAACAGCGCCTATCATCCCGGCGGCGTCTCCAAGCGCCGGGGGCTGGATCAGCGTTTCGATATCCGCGTCGGAAAGTTCAAGATAGCCATTCAGCAACTTCGCAAATGCAGCGTGGATTTTCGCCATTAAGCCTTCCGCGAGCATGACGCCGCCACCGAGGAGAATACGCTCAGGCCGCGCGGTAAGCGTCAGCGCAAGACAGGCCTGCGCAAGGTAGAAAGCTTCGATGTCCCATGCCGGATGGTTTCTGGGTAGCAGCGCTGGATCGCCGTGGCGGCGCGTGAGCGCGCTCGCGCTGGCCAGGCCTTCGAGACAGGCGCCGTGGAAGAGGCAGATGCCTTCGAATGCATGGTCGCCGGGATGGCGTTCCACACGGATGTGTCCGAACTCCGGATGTGCAGGTTTTGAAAGAAAGCCGCCCGGACCGAACAGGCCTGCACCGATGCCTGTGCCGATGGTGACGTACGCGGCGGAGCGCATGCCCCTGGCCGCGCCAAGTTCGCGCTCAGCCGCCAGGGCGCCGTTGACGTCCGTATCCAGAACAACTGGCGCGCTGAGACCGGCGAAGAAGCGCTGCGTCAGGCGTGTGCGCGACCAGCCGGGCTTGGGCGTAGAGAGCAGCGTGCCGTAATCTGGCGAGGCGGGATCGACATCGACGGGCCCGAAGCTCGCAATGCCGAGGCAGGCGAGTTTTGCGCCTCGCACAGTCAGCATTTCCTGAAAGAAGCCGAGGCAGGCGCCGATGGTTTCTTCGGGAGAGGTTACAGGGATGCGCCGTGTTTCAAGGATATGGCCCGTCGCATCCGCGAGGGCGCATTTGAAGGTCGTGCCGCCGGCATCGATGCCGCCCAGAAGGCGGACCGGAACCTGGGGCGGCGGAGTGTGCGACATGGTTACCGCTTTCTTGTCAGCCAGCATGGCAAGATCTCCCGTTTGCACAAACTCTTGCGTCCCATGGGCGGATTGCGAAAGCTTTGCGCGAACCTTTGCCAATCGGCGGGACCGAGAGGCATGAAGCTATGGCTTGCCTTGCGGCGGCGTTGTGGGCAATCCGTATTATGCGCCAAAAGGCGGGAGCGGGATGACAGAATTTCATGCGCTGCACGGACGGGGCAGTTCACTGGTGCTCGAAACAGTCCCGGGCAGTGCGCCACTCTGGCGCTACTGGGGGCCGCGCCTGCCGCAAGAGGCCCTGGCTGAGGCGCCCCTCTCGGCAACCCGGCCGCTTCCGACGTTTGCGCTGGACAAAGATGTAGCGCTCAGCGTTTTCCCTCTGCTCGGCGAGGGCTGGTTCGCGCAGAGCGCGCTCCTGGCACACCGGGCGGGCGCGGACTGGGCGCAGGCGGTGACGGCGGCGAGAGTTGACCACGAGGGCAGCGAACTGCTGGTTCGGCTCGCCGACTCCGTTTCTGCACTGGAAGCAGAGATTCGTCTTTCGCTTGATCCGGAGACGGATGTTCTGACGGTCTCGACCAGGCTGACAAATGCCGGCGCCGGCGCCTTGGACGTTCAATGGCTCGCCGCCGCGTCCCTGCCCTTGCCGCCGGAAACGCGGCGGATGCATTTTTACAACGGCCGGCATCAGGCAGAGTTTGGGCCGCAAGTGCAGGAGCTGAAGCGCAGTCTCTGGCGGCGGGAAAACCGTCGGGGATTGACGTCCCATGATGCGCCGCCAACAGGTTTCGCAGAAACGGCCGAGGGCTGTGTCTATGCGGCCCATCTCGCCTGGTCCGGCAATTCCGTGCAGCAGGCCGAGTGGCTGGATGATGGGCGGTATCTCTGGCAGTTCGGCGAGTGGCTGGCACCCGGCGAAGTGCGCCTCGGGCCGGGCGAGACGATGGAGACGCCTCAACTGATTGCCACGTTTTCGGCAGACGGGCGCGATGGCGCGATGCAGAACTTCCATGCCGCGATCCGAAAACGGATGACCTGGCCAGGTGGCAAGATGCGGCCGAGACCTGTGCAGATAAACACCTGGGAAGGCTTCTATTTCAATCACGACATGGCCGGCATGACGGCTCTGGCGGATCAGGCGGCGCAACTCGGAATCGAGCGCTTCGTGCTGGACGATGGCTGGTTCGAAGGGCGCCGAAACGACAAGGCCGCGCTGGGCGACTGGGCGCCGGACCGGAAGAAGTATCCGGACGGGCTTGGACCGCTGGCCGCGCATGTGACCGGGCTCGGCATGGAATTCGGTCTGTGGGTGGAGCCGGAGATGATCAATCCGGACAGCGACCTTGCCCGGGCGCATCCTGAGTGGATCCTGACCGGAGCCGGGCGGCCGGTGCTCACCGGGCGCAACCAGATGGCACTTGACCTTACGCAGCCCGGCGTGGCGGACTATCTTTACAGAGTGCTGTCCGGCCTGCTGAAGTCCCTGCCGATCTCTTACCTCAAATGGGACCATAACCGGGAAATCGTAGCGGGTGGGCCTCGCGCGGTCTACCGGCGCCAGGTGCAGGCAACGTACGCCCTGATGGCAAAGCTGCGAGCGGATTTCCCAGATGTGGAAATCGAGGCTTGCGCAGCGGGCGGAGGCCGAATTGATGCCGGCATCCTTCAGTATACGCACCGGTTCTGGACGAGCGATTCTCTTGACGCTGTTCAACGTATTGCCATGCAGCGGGAATTCCTGCGCGTATTCCCCCCTGAAGTGATGGGGTCGCATATCGGAACGGCGCCGGCGCACAGCACCCGGCGGCGCCAGTCGCTCGACTTCCGGGCAGGCGTTGCGCTGGCAGGGCATTTCGGCGTCGAGCTCGATCCGGTGAAGCTGGACGCAAAGGACAAGGCGCGGCTCGCAGACTGGATCGCTGAGCACAAGGCGTTGCGCGACCAGCTGCATTCCGGGCGGGTGTGGCTCGGCGAGGCGGGCGACGGGGTTTTTTGGCAGGCGCATGGCGACGCGCGGAACCTGATCCTTCTGCTCTACCGCGTGGAGCCGACCACGCAGAGGCACATGCCGCTGATCCGGCTGCCCATGCTTGGGGATGGCGCCTACACCGTCACTCGGATCGACCGTACACGGACGAATAATACGGCGCCTTTCGTCGAGGCGATGAACAATGGCGCGGAAGTATCCGGCGCGTGGCTGCGGCAATCGGGACTGACGATGCCGGCGATCGCGGCGGAGACCGTTTCGATCTTCAGGCTTGTCGCAAAGTGAGCGTCATGCTGGCCACGCCGCGACGCCGCCGAGACTGAGGCGCGGGCCGCCGAGCTTGTAGGCGGCAGCGTCGGACGGGGCTCCCAGCGTCGTCAGGTCGACCATGTTCGGCCCGTAGTTGAACGCAAACTGCAACCCGCCGGCGCGGCGCAGGCGAATATCCAGGCCGGCGCGGCGGACGGTGAGACCGGCTTCAGCGCACAAGGCTTCCAGGATATCGTTCAGCAGCTTATCGTCCGGCCATGTTGCGAGATAGTGAGCACGTCCGCTGCTGATCCATGCCGGGGCGCCCGCATCGAAGCTGGCACGCACCGCCGCATCGGTCTCGAGTGTTTCGAGCCAGCGGCCAGCGGTGTACATCAGGCCGTCCGTGCGCACCTCCAGCGTGATTTGCGGGGCCAGACTTTCGAACCGGATCATCCTCATCGGGAGGAGTTCGGGCAACGGACCGAGATCAGGGCGAGGCGGAAGATGGCCTTCTTGCGTGCGGCAGCCGGTGAGCGCGGTTGCAAGGACGACCGCGCCGCTCGCCTTGAGGCGCTTGTCGATGCCTGCAGGCAAAATCGAAGGGCTGGGCAGAACAACGAGCCTGTATCCTGCAAACTCCGCCGTAGCCGGAACAATGTCCACATCCAGGCCGAGCTTGCGCAGACCCGTATAGAGCATGCGGCAGAGATCAATGGCGGCGCCGCGGCGGCCTTGCGGCTGGATTTCGTGATGCCAGAGGCTCGGGTAGTCGAGGACAAGGGCGACGTCTGCGCGCCTGTGAGCGATGTCCCCGAGCGCGTCAATTTCGGAGGCGACGGCGCGCACCTCATCCATGACAGGCTGCGGTGCGCGGTCCCAGCGCAGCAGACCGGCGTGCGTCTGCTCCTGCGCGAACGGCAGCTGGCGCCAGCGGAAATAGCTGACAAAGCGGGCCCCGTGCGCGAAGGCCTCCCAGGTCCACAGGCGCACCATACCGGGCGCGGGCGCGGCGTTGTGGCGGGCCCAGTTCACCGGGCCGGGCTGCTGCTCCATAATCGCCCAGGCGGGCGCGGTGCCGCGGTAGACGTCATGGTTGAACGCTGCAAAATCCGGATGCCCCTGACGCAGCCAGCGCGACTTCTCCTCCGGCGTGAAGTGGCCTTCGCTGAGCAGGCCGATCGGATAGCTGTCCCAGGTCGCGATATCGAGGTGCTTGCCGATGTCGTGATGGTTGAGGCGAATGAAGTCGCCGATGAAATTGTGCGTCACCGGACGGTCCGGGCTATGACGGCGGATGATGGCTTCCTGCTCGGCGTGGAAGTCTACCACCTGATCGCTGTTGAAGCGGCGGAAATCGAGGATGTGGGAAGGGTTGGCTTCGGTGACCGTGGCGCCGGGAAGATCCACTTCGGAGAAGCTGCGATATTCCTGAGACCAGAAAACCGTGCCCCAGGCGGCGTTCAGCGCATCGACCGTGCCATAGCGGCGCTCGAGCCATCGACGAAACGCGGCATGCGCTTCCGGCGAGAAGCTCTCATCGCTGCCATGGTGGCCAAACTCGTTGTCGGTCTGCCACATGGCAATCGCGGGATGCTCGCCATAGCGGCGGGCGAGCGCTTGCGTGATCCGGGCGCTCTCGCGGCGGTAGGTCCGCGACGAAAAGCAGTAGTGCCGGCGGGAGCCAAAGCGGCGGGGACGGCCATGCTCGTCATGCGGGAGGATATCCGGATGCATCTCCACCAGCCATTTCGGCGGCGTGGCAGTCGGCGTGCCGAGGATGACCCCCAGGCCTTCCGCATGAAGGGTCTCGATGGCGCGGTCCAGCCAGGCCCAGTCGAAGCGGCCGGGTTCCGGCTCGATCCGGGACCAGGCGAACTCGCCGATCCGCACCAGGCTGAGCCCCAGTTCGCGCATCATCCGGGCGTCCTCGGCCCAGTCGGCCTCCGGCCAGTGTTCGGGATAGTAGCAGACGCCGAGTTTCATGCCGCTGGAATCTCCATTCAAGGCCGCCTTTCTGGCACGGGCCGGGATGACTTGGAAAGAAAACGCTGCCAATCAGGCAAACGATGACTGGCGATATCTTCAATACCCTTCTCAAGGGCCGTGCGCGCGGCGTTTACCGGCGCGAACATGCCAAGGCTGACAGCCGCGCGCTGCGGATTTACGGGTATGCCCCGCATGCGGGCCTGCCGGGCGAGGAACTGCTCGCGTCCGCGACCGACCAGAGCGAGGTCCGGCGCGATCCGATGCGGGGGACATATTCGCTTTACGCGCCGCATCGGCAGACGCGCACATTCAATCCCTCAGCTGCGGCAGATCCGCTGGCGCCGGCCGGCGGCGCGGTGACCGAGATCCCCTTTGCGGATTTTGAGCTGGCCATCTTCGACAACCGTTTCCCCAGCCTGAAACCGGGCGCACCGGCCGGAGCGCTGACCGGCTGGGCGGAAGGCCCTGCAACAGGGCGGTGCGAAGTTGTCGTCTACACCAGCGCGGCAGAGGGCAGCCTGCACACGATCGGGCAAGACCGCCGCGTGCTGCTTCTGGAAGCCTTGATCGACCGGTACCATGGGCTGCATGCTGAAGGCGCAGCCTATGTGATGCCATTCGAAAACCGGGGTGAGCAGGTCGGCGTGACCCTCCCCCACCCGCACGGGCAGATCTATTCCTTCCCCTTCGTGCCCGCGCCTCAGGCTGCCGCGGCAAGGGCCTTTGCAGAGGGTTATGATCTGACGGCGGATCATGCCGGTTGGGACGGGCGGTGCGATGTCGCCTCGGCAGGCGGCGTGGCTGCGTTCTGCCCGCCATTCGGGCGGTTTCCCTATGAAACCTGGATCATGCCGACGCGGCGTTGCCCCGGCCCCTGGGCGATGACCGGCGACGAGATCGAGGCCCTGGCAATGCTGCTGGGAGACGTACCGAGGCGGCTGGACGCGCTGTTTGGGGCGCCGATGCCCTACATGATGAGCTTCCAGGCCGCGCCCGGCGGCGAGAGCGCGGGCTTTCAGTTCACAGTACAGTTCTATCCGATCCTTCGGGATGCCGGGCGGCTGAAATACCTGGCGAGCGTTGAGCAGTTCACGGGCGTGTTTACGGTCGATGTCGTACCGGAAGCGGCGGCAGAGAGGTTGCGGGCGCCATGAGCAAAGAAACAATCGGTGTGCGTGTTCCGGGACGCGTCAACCTCATTGGCGAGTGGATAGACTTCAGCGGCGGCACGGTGTTGCCCATGCCGATCCGGAGTGAAATCCGGCTCACCCGGACGCCGAATGGGACGGATACGGACTACATCCAGTCAGCCGAATTCAGCGACGAAGTGCAGATCGGCATCCACGTACCTGCAGCGCGGGACTGGACAGATGCCATTCGCGGCGCGCTGCAGGCCGCGCGGGCCATGGGCTGGATCCGTGGCGGGCAAGATGTAACTGTCCGCAGCGACATCCCCGTGGGCCAGGGTCTTTCATCGTCAGCCGCGACAATCGTAGCGACACTTAAAGCCTGCAGGCCTGCGCACGAAAACGATGATGTGGCACTGGCCCAGGCAGCGCGGCGGGTGGAAAACGAGTTCATGGGTGTGCCTTGCGGGATAATGGACCAGATGGCTGTGGCGGTCGGGCGGCACGGCGAGGTTCTGGCACTCGATACACGTGATTGCAGTTATGAACTTGTTCCAATCCCGGACGATTGGGAAATCGTGGTGATACAGTCCGGCGTGCGGCGGGAGCTTGCAGATGGCAACTACAAGGCGCGGCAGATGGAGTGCCAGCAAGCGATGGACGCACTCGGGACAGCGGACCTCTGCCAGGCTGACCCGGCGCAGTTTGCAGGCCTGGACGGCGCGGTGGCAAAACGGGTGCGGCATGTCTGGAGCGAAGGCCAGCGCAGCCTCGCGGCAGTGGGTGCATTGAAAGCCCGCGACCGGGCTGCGTTCGGCGCGCTGATGCAAGCGAGCCATGTTTCCCTGCGTGATGACATGGAAGTGTCGGTCCCCCTGATTGACCGGATCGTGGAAGACGCTGTTGCGCTGGGCGCGGCTGGCGCGCGCATAACGGGGGCAGGCTTTGGCGGCTGTGTTGTTGCGCTGGTTGCGCCAGGCAGCGTGGACACCTGGTGGGCAGCGCTGAAAGCGCGCCATCCCCGGATCGAACGGGCAGACTGACCGGTGGATACCGGCTCGCTCACCCTGCGCGCGCATGATTGGGTGGTCGAACTGGACCCGGCCCATGGCGGACAGATCGTGCGCGCGGATTGGCAGGGACTACCCGTTTTGGCGCCCGGGCAAGCGGGACGGGCCGCTGGCGATCAACACGCGGGTTGTTTTCCGCTGGTGCCGTTCTCCAACAGGATACGGGGCGCTGCGTTCCGTTTCCTTGACCGAGAGCTTCATCTTCCGGCTCCGGAGTACATGGAGCCGCACGCCTTGCATGGGACCGGATGGCGAACCTCCTGGTCCGCGGAAGCGTCCGGGCCTGCCAGTGCAAGGATGTGGTTTGAGCATGCACGCGGGCCGTGGCCCTGGCGTTACCTCGCCGAACAGTCTGTCAGCCTCAATTCCGGCCAATTGCACATCACGTTATCGATCCTCAATCTCGACAGCGATCCGATGCCGGCCGGTATCGGATTGCACCCCTATTTCATCAGGCCGCAAGGCTTGTGGTTGAACGCAAACACCGGTGGGCGATGGGTAACGCTTCCGGAAGAGACCGGCCTTCCGCACGAGCGGGAAGCCGCGCCTCAAGACCTGGGCGCCGCCGGCCACGATCATTGCTTCTACGGTTGGGACAGGCGGGCAGAATTTGGCGGCGGTAACGACCTCGCCATATCTCTTACAGCCACACCGGCACTCGGCAATCTGGTCATCTACACGCCGCCGGGCGAAGCTTACTTCTGCGTCGAGCCGGTCTCGCATGTGAACAATGCGGTCAATATGGCTGAGCTTGCCCAGGCCGAGCAGATGGTGGTGCTTGCCCCCGGTGAAAGGCTACAAGGCACCATGGCGATTTCGGTCAGACCAGCCTGAACCTTTTGAGGAATTGACTTAGGGGCAGGCGGCTTCAGGAGTTGGCCACCCCCGGCTTTTCTGTCAGCTTGCACGATCCAGAGATCGGCCACTCTTTACCGGCACAGTCAACGCAGCGGGATATTGAATCGATGAACCTTGATCTGACAGCTCAGGATGTAGAATTTCGCGATGAAGTCAGGGCTTTCCTCGACAAGAATCTTACACCGGATCTTGCCGCAGCCGGACGCCTTGCGACCAGCGTGTTCATCGAGCCCGAGTTCACCCTCCCCTGGCAACGCATCCTGCATGCGCGCGGGTGGGTCGCGCCGCATTGGCCAGAACAATATGGCGGCACCGGGTGGGACGAGATGCAGCGATATATCTTCGCGTCAGAATGCGCGCGCGCGGGCGCGCCGGGGCTGTCACCCATGGGGCTTGGCATGGTGGGGCCCTGCATCATTGGCTACGGCACGCCCGAACAGAAAGCGCAATATCTGCCCCGCATCCTCTCCGGAGAAGACTACTGGTGCCAGGGATACTCCGAGCCCGGTTCGGGATCAGACCTCGCCTCGCTGCAACTGAAAGCCGAAAGCGACGGCGACGACTACGTGCTCAACGGCACCAAGATCTGGACGACGCACGCGCATCACGCCAACAAGATGTTCTGCCTTGTGCGGACGGATCCGGCGGCCAAGCCGCAGATGGGCATCACATTCCTGCTACTGGACATGAAAACACCCGGCATCAAGGTTGATCCCATCATCACCCTCGCGGGCGAGCACGAGCTGAACCAGGTGTTCTTTGATGAGGTGCGCGTGCCGAAATCGGGTCGGCTGGGCGCCGAGAATGACGGCTGGTCGGTAGCCAAATATCTCCTCGAGTTTGAACGCGGGGGCGGCTCGTCGGCCGGACTGGAGGCCGTGCTGGCGCGCTTGCAGAAACATGTGCACGCCGAATCCCATCCGGGTACGGCGCTGATCCGGCGTATTGGCGAATTGTCGATGCGGCTGGAGGCCATCAAGACAACCGAGCAACGTATCCTCTCCGACCTGACAAGCGGACAACCACCGGGACCGGCTGGGTCAATGCTGAAAATTCAGCGAACGGAACTGATGCAGGCCATCGACGAGGCGGGCGTAAATTCGCTCGGCTTGCATGCCTTGCCCCATCAGCCGGACACCTGGCAGCCCGGCGCGAACGTTCCGATCCTTGGGCCGGAAGCTCTGGTCACCGGCATGGCACGCTATCTGAACAACCGCGCCGGCTCGATTTATGGAGGCTCGAACGAAGTCCAGCGCAACATCATGGCGAAAGCCGTCCTTGGGCTTTGAATCTTGCTGAGGCGGGTCATTCTGGCCATCCGAAGGCGGGCACCTGGCGAAGGGCAGGACCAGGGTCGGTGAGCAGAAAACCCGCCAGAGAGGCGAGCGGCAGGTATTTTGCAACGGGGGGGCAGACCTGCGTTCGGAGACCCTTTTCCATGTTGCGCCGCCTCCTGCCTGCTGCCGCCCTTTTCGGCGCGGCCCTGATCACTGCCTGCGCCCAGACGGGCGCCGTTCCGGCCACCACACTTGCTGTGCCGGCTGAACCGGAAGCCGGCTGGCGGCCTTTCTCGGCGGACAGCCCCTGGAACGCGAAGATCCCGGCGGACGCCAGGACTGACCCGAAATCGGACGTTCTGGTCGCCGATGTTGGCGCCGCCGGCTCGCTTTATGTGAACATGCCGGAATGGTCGGTCCTGGTGAAGTACATTGACTCGTCGCAGGCGCCCATGCTGCCGGTGCGTGCACTTTATGAAGGCCGCTATGGGCAGGGCTTTGAACCGGGAAAACGCGTGCCTCTGCCGGCCGACACGCTGCCTGCGGACACCACGTCGGCGCAAAGCTACTACGTCACGCTGGTCGACCCGGCGCGCAACCTCGCCTGGGATACGCGCCAGCTAGGCCGCACCGAGGAAGGCGAATGGTTCGCCGGTTTCGGGGCCGTTGTTGATCTCTCCGGCACGGGCGTCGCCATGCCGTGGATGAAAGCCGAACGCACGGATCTCTCCGGCGGAGCTCGTCCTTCGGGCGCGCCGCTGATGGCAGGACTGCTCCGGGTTGACGAAGTAAAGGCCGGCCGCATCGATCATGCGCTCGCCTTTGCTTATCCGCTTGCACAGACCGGCAAGTTCCTGCCGCCTGCCAGCATGGCGCTCGACGCGCCGGACAAGGCCAGCGAACGTGCGATCGGCCTGCCCATGGGCGCGCGCATCCAGCTGGACCCTGAATATGACATCGACAACACGCTGCTTTCGCCCGGCGCCAAGGCCGTAGCCAAAGCGCTGCAGGAATATGGCGCCATCCTCGTCGATACGGCCGGCGCGAGCGTCCTTTACGCAGAAGGCGGGCCGGAACAACTGGCGAAGTGGGACGGCGTGCTTGCGCCAGGCGATCTTCAGTCGCTGTTCACGACCGGTTTCATCGCCAGGCACTTCCGCGTCATCGATACCGGCGAGCCCCTGCCGGGCGTGCCGCGTCGCGTAAAGTAGCCGTCAGCTCGGCCGCGATGTGTCGTAGGGACTATCCAGCGAAAAGGTCGGGATCACCGCAACCATCTCCTCGCCGTGCTCATCAATCAGGTCATAGGTCCCGCTCATGATGCCGGAAGGCGTCGCGAGCGGCGTGCCAGAGGAGTAGTTGAAACACTGTCCGGGCGCGAGCGTCGGTGTCTGGCCAACAACCCCCTCTCCATCTACTGCCAGCGTCCTGCCCGCCAGGTCGACGATCCGCCAATGGCGGCGTGCGATGGTCCAGGTCCGGTCGCTCTCATTCTCCACATCCACCGTGTACGACCACATAAAACGGCTGCGTCCGGGTTCGGACTCGTCATGCAGGAAGCGCGTGCGCACCCGGATGCGAACGCCGCCGGTGACCGCTTCATATTGCGGAGGCGGGGCGCGCCTGGCCATCTTTTGAGCCACCTTTTCGAATCTACACTGCGCTCAGGGCGCCGAGGAAGTCTGCCTCAAGATCATCCCCGTCCTCAAGCCCGACCGACACACGCACCCAGCTGCGGTCGAGTCCCATGGCGGCCTGTTCCGCGTCCGACAGCGCCCGGTGCGTGGTGGTCGAAGGATGGCAGGCAAGCGTCTTGGTATCCCCGAGATTGTTGCAGATATCGGCAATCTTGAGCCCGTTGAGGAAGCGGAAGGCTTCCGCCTGACCGCCCTTCAGCGACATCGCCAGCAGCGTGCCGCCGGACTTCATCTGCTTCTTATGTATTTCGTAGTGTGGGTGATCCTTGCGGTGGGGGTAACGCACAGCCGCCACCGCAGGGTGCGCGGCAATCGCATCTGCGAGGCGCGCAGCGGTTCGGCTCTGCGCCTCGACGCGCAGCTGCATGGTCTCGAGACCTTTGAGCACGACCCAGGCATTGAACGGCGAACAGGCGGGGCCGACATGACGCAGCCAGGGGTCGTACACTTCGGACATGTACTTCGCGTTCGTCAGGATGGCACCGGCGAGGACGCGGCCCTGCCCGTCCATGTGCTTGGTGGCGGAATAGGCGATGACATCCGCGCCAAGCTCGAGTGGTCGCTGGAGCACGGGGGTGGCAAACACGTTGTCGACCACGAGCAAGGCGCCGGCCTTCCTGCAGAGCTTTGCGACCGCTGCGATGTCGACGCCGTCGAGCAGCGGATTGGCCGGGCTCTCGATCAAGACGAGCTGGCAGCCCCTGGCGATCTCGCGCTCCCAGGCCGCCATGTCGGCGCCGTCCACGAACACCGCTTCGATGCCAAACCGCGGCATCTGGTTGGCGAGGATCCAGCGGCAGGAGCCGAACAGCGCTGTCGCGGCCACGACACGGTCGCCGGCTTTCAGCGGCGCCAGGATCGCCGAGGAGATGGCGCCCATGCCGGAGCCGGTCACGCGGCAGGCCTCTGCACCTTCGATCAGGCACAGGCGCTCCTGCAGCATCTCGGCCGTCGGGCTGCCATAGCGGGAATAGACGAAGCCCTCTTCCTTGCCGGCCATACGGGCTTCGGCCTGCTCGGCCGAATCGTAGGCATAGCCGGAGGTCAGGAAGATCGCCTCGGAAATCTCGCCGAACTGCGAGCGCATAAGGCCGCCGCGCACCGCCCGGGTGGCAGGCTTCCAGCCTTTGGGCCCCTGTTCGGGGTCGTCTCCGCCGGGTGCATCAGCCATGTCAGCGCTCGTCCTTGTGTTTCCGGGAGAGGGACTTATGCCTGATGGCCTATGGGGTGCAAGTGATGGCGGATTCGGCGGGCGTCTTGCCCGACTTCGAAATTGAAGCGCTGGTGGCCAGCGGAGCCATCCGCAGCTCGCTGGCGCTTGAGCCTGGACAGGTGCAACCGGCCAGCCTGGACCTGCGCTTCGCCGAGGATGCCTACCGCCTGCGCGCGAGCTTCCTGCCCGGCAAGGACCGCGCAGTGGCAGACCTGCTTCAGGACCCCGGCATCCGGCTTCACCGCATCGACCTGACGGACAAGGGCGCCGTGCTGGAAACCGGCTGCGTCTATCTCGTACCGCTGCAGGAATCGCTGCGCCTGCCTGCGGGCCTGGCGGCGCGGGCCAATCCCAAGAGCTCCACGGGCCGGATCGACGTTTTCACCCGGCTCGTCACCAATCGCGGCAAGGCTTTCGACGAAGTGCCGACCGGCTATTCCGGCCCGCTCTACCTGGAAGTCAGCCCCCGCACATTCCCGATCAAGGTGCGCCCCGGCGACCGTCTGGCGCAGTTGCGCTTCAAGCGGAAGAAGCCGGAGACGCTGAAGGAAAAGGTCGTCGTGAGGTCGTGTTCTGAGTTGCCTTTGTTTAGGGGATATTTCGTGGCACATAATGTTGAGAAGCTGGAATTGTTGAGGGAGTTGTATGATATCAAGTGTTTGAAATTTTTGTATGAGGTGCTTGTGGGGGCGGAAAAGTTTGGAGTGGTACAGATTTTTTTTTAACAAAAATTTTCTTGTTGAAATGTGTTTGTGTTTTGAAACTGTATTTGAAACCCCCTTGAAATGTGTTTGTTTTGAAACTGTACTTGATAATCATGGTGTCGACCTTAAATTGTGTCAACGAAAATGTTGTCA
>CALGEF010000281.1 GCA_937881755.1 uncultured Acidobacteriota bacterium | reverse complement strand
TCAGCGCCTTGCCCTGCGCCAGGAAGGCATCAACCTGGCGGTTCAGTTCCGTGTGAGTGTCCGTCACATCCACGAACCTGCGGCGCATCCACCACCAGGCGAATGCCGCCCCCATCAGGGCCGCGAGGCAGAGCAGGACGAAGATCTTGAAAAGCAGAAAAGCCATGGTCAGGCTCCGGGCGCGGAAAATTTGAGAGGGTAGGATCTGGTGTCAGTCATTCGTCAGCCCTCAGGATGCGGATTTCGATCCGGCGGTTCATGGCGCGGCCATCCTCAGCCGCGTTGTCGCCGAGGGGCTGCGCTGAGCCATAACCGGCCGCGATGATGCGGGAAGGCGCCACGCCGCGCTGGATCAGCGCTGCGCGCACGGCTTCGGCGCGGCGGCGGCTGAGGCTTTCGTTCAAGCCGTCGCCGCCTGTATTGTCCGTATGCCCCTCAACGCGCAGGGTGCCAGGGCAATCGGCAGCGGCGTGGGCCGTCAGATCGAGCACGGCGGTTTTTGAACTCGCGATGCGGTCGCTGCCGGAATCGAACTCGATCCGGGACGCCTCAAGCAGGCGCGTGAGTTCTTCCTGGCAGGTTTCGACAACTTCCTGCGCGAGGATATCAATCTCGCCGACTGAACCATAGGTGAGCGGCGCGCTGGCAAGCGTGCGCACGCGCTCTGCTGCGCTGCCGTGAACCTCGCATCGCAGGTCAAACCGGAGTGCAGTGAGGCGCGCGGTTCCGGAATTGCAGAGCCTGAGCGTCTCGACGCCGCGCAATGCCGCCTCGCGGAAGCCGTCAGGCGCCGCAATGCCAATTGTCTCGAGATTGCTTTCCACGAGCTCAATGCGCGCCGGCCGGTTCGTGTTCGCAGCTTCGATGACCGCGTCGCGGGTTGCAATGTCCGGAACGCGCCCGTCCAGCGTCAGCCTGGCGCCGGACAGTCTGAACAGGTATTCTGGTGTGTCGGCGCCCGCAGCCAGGCGCGCCACTGAGCCGGATGCCTGACCCGGCCCTGCAGTCCCTGCACCGAAGGCGCCCGTTACCTTCGTGACGGGCCGGGCGAGGCCGAGCCATGTGGGCGCGCGCGCGGCCTGGACCGCGCTCAGCAACCGCTCGCCCGCTTCGGGGGTCGGCGGCTCGCCGATAACGGTGACCCATTGACCCGAGACGTCCAGGCTTGCCCATTGCGCGCCCGTCTCGAGGATCGTTCGCTCCGCTGTCAGGCGGACCACGTTTTCGATGCTGTGATGGGCAAAACCACTCCAGGCGGCGATTGTCAGGAGGACAAACCCGGTCAACGGCAGCAGGCCATAGGGAAAAAATGGCAGCCCGTCGCCGGACGCGGCCCGGAACCGGCGAACGCTGTGCGCCGCCTTCTCCGCAGACACTTCCGGGCCCAGACTCATTTTGTTTCCCCTTGAAGGCGCCGGCCCATCTGCGAGGGACGCCCCGCCGCGTCGATAAAGTAAAGCCATAACAGAACCAGTGCAGCAATACTTCGCCCCAACGGGTTGTCGAATAGCTGCCTGCTGCCTCCTGACGCTGCGACCCCGGTATGGGCTTTCGTCCCGCGCGGCGCAATTTTTGATTTGATTTCCGCACCTTGGCCGGCGCCGCCGGTCTGGCCCCGGCGCAGGCCCAGAGAATACGTGCGCCGGCTGCGGGATGTCCGGAAGCGGAATATTCTTGCAGCAAGCATTGTATTCGGCAGGGTATTCGCTTGGCACGCGAGTCGTTTTATTCAAGTTCGCGCATCAGCACTTGCGGCGTCTGTTTGGTGTTGCAGGCAATAGTGATCCCGCGTCACACTCGTGCAGATGGGCCAGCACCTGAACTCTCCGATCATCCATGTAATCGATCCGGTCGCCCATGCGGGTCTGTCAGGCCATCCGCTGTGCCGGATGGCGGCCTGGCCCCTGGGCGCCTCCTGCACAGACGTGGCATTCACGCCGGCTGAGGCAGAGCGGCTCGGGCGCATGAAATCGCCGCGGCGAAAGGCCGAAATGGAAGGGTCGTTTGTCCTGCGGCGCCGGTTGATTGCCGCCATGGCAGGCGGCGCGCCGGAGGAGGCCCGGATGAGTTCGGCCGAAGGCGGCGCACCTGTGCTGCTGCAACCCGCTGGCTGGGCTATGTCTCTGGCGAACAAGGATGCCTGCACGGTCGTCGCGCTGGCCGCAGCTCCGGCCAAGATCGGTGTCGACATCGAGATTGTCCGCGAGATGGACTGGCGCCCGGCACTGTCGACGATCAGTCGTGACGCGGAGCGCGCGCAGTTCGAGGACGCACCGGGCGCCCCGGCTTCAAAGCTCAGGGCCTTCTACCGTATGTGGACCCTGAAAGAGGCAGTACTGAAGTCCACGGGCCGAGGGTTCCGAGCCGGGCCCAAAGCCGTTGACACCCCCCGGGCACTCCTGTTTTCGCCCGGCGCGGGCATGCTCCGGGCATTCGGCGGCACGTTCGACTTCTGGACAGCAGATATAAACGACGCGGTCGTCAGTCTCGTTCAGAGACGGGCCTGATCCGGCTTGCGGAAGGCAATCGAAAGCGGGTTGCATTCGTAGATCCGCAAGCCATCGCACCACAGCGAGCCGCGCGCGACGGCGAGGATGCGTTCAGCCGTTTTCTCAAGGCTCAGCAGTTCGATCACGGTCACCACCTCCCGCTTTTCCGGCATCACCTGTCCGCGATAGGACCACTTCACGCGCTCACCGATGGCGGGCGTCTCTGCCACCATGCCTTTCAGCTCAGCCGCCGGGACTTTCAGCAAGACTGCGCGCATCAGGAGCTGTTCAAGCGCATCAAGCCCCAGAGAACCGGGCTGGACGGGATCATTGAAGAAGTGCGCCTTGAAGTACCAGGCGGAGGGATCAACCGCCTGGCGGCCCCGGATGAGACCGAGGCCTGCGCTGCCACCTGCGGGGTCAAAGTAATCCGCCCGGTCGAGCATCCGGAGCTGGCCGGCGGCGAGGCGGGTGTCTTCGGGTGAAATGTCCTTCGGCGATGAGGCAAGCGCGAGATAGCCACGATCCGTGTCGCTGACCGGCAGGCCTGCCTGGCGCACAAGAGCGGCGGACGGGAAGAAACCAAACCTGGTATTGAGGTCCATGACCGGCTCGCCCGTCCTGAGACGTGCCGAAACATCGAACGCGACGATGGTCATCGGCCCGGCCCTCGAGAAACCTGTCAGCGTCGTCTGCACACAGACGGTTGCGTCCTGCGGGCCGATCATCCGGTGGATCCTGCCATCGCCTTCGAGGTTGCGGAAACGGTCGCCGCCTTCCAGCGCGAAACCGCAATGGCTGGCGAGCCATCCGCAGGGCTGCAGTATGATTTCGTTGAGGACCGCGAAAGGCATGCAGCCGGAGCGGTTGTCGGCAAAGTACCAGGCGTCGGGCGGGATGTCGTATTCAGCGCTAATGCGTGCCCCGGTTTCCTGTACGCCGGGGCGGGTGGAGACGTC
>CALGEF010000280.1 GCA_937881755.1 uncultured Acidobacteriota bacterium | reverse complement strand
AGCTGACGTCAGCGAGGCGACCGTTGACGGTGATCAGATTGCTCTCGTCCACGGAAATCAGGATCGCCGGAACCTGGGGCTGATCCAGCTGGTCCGGGGCCGGGGGAGGCGGCGGCTCAAGGCCGATCGCCTCTTCGCGGGCAAAGGTCGATGTCACGATGAAGAAGATGAGCAGGATGAACACCACGTCGAGCATCGGCGTGAGGTTGATTTCGGCCGACTCGGCCTGTCTGGTACCGCGTCCGCGCATCAGCTGATCTCCATCTCATCTTCGACCTGCTGCACCGAGCGGCTCACCTTGCGGTCCATGCCCGACGTGATGAGAACGCCGGACAGGGAAGCCACCATGCCCGCCATGGTCGGGATCGTTGCACGCGACACACCGGCCGACATGGCCTTTGCGTCCGCGCCCGATGTGATGGCCATGATGTCAAACACCGACACCATGCCCGTCACGGTCCCGAGCAGGCCGAGAAGCGGAGCCAGCGCGACCATCGCTTTGGTCAGCTGGACGTTTTCTTCGGCTTTCTGGCGAACTTCCGACACGAGCTTCTCGCGAACCCAGTGGGCAAGCTTGGACTTCTTGTCAGAGCGTGCGCGCCACTCGGCAACGGCTTCCGCAGCCACTGTACTGTGCGCAAACCGGAAGTAGAAAAACCGTTCCAGAATCAGGGCCCACATAAAGAATGTCGCCGCCATGATGATCAGCAGCACAGGGCCGCCTCGATCCAGAAAGGCCTGTAGAGCGTCAAGACCCAGCATGGGTTACTCCTCCAGGGCTGTTAAGGGGCGGGCTTAAGCCCGGCCCCCGTGCAGCGACTCCATTTTTTCGGCGATGATGCCAGCGGCCTGTTCGTCAAGGATCTGCTGGTTTCCGCGGGCCATCGAAGCAACGACAGCGTGGATGAGAACCAGCGGGATAGCCGCGATGAGGCCCTGCACCGTCGTCACGAGCGCGGTCGAGATACCGTCGGCCATGAGTTTCGGATCGCCTGCACCGTAGATCGTGATCGCGGTGAAGGTGATGATCATGCCGACCACCGTGCCGAGCAGGCCGAGGAGCGGCGCAACCGCGGCAAGAACCTTGATGATGTCGAGGCCCCATTCGATCTTCGGCGATTCCTTGAGGATCTGTTCGTCAAGCTTGAGCTCAAGCGTCTCGATGTCCCGGTTGCGGTTGCTCTCATAGACTTCCAGCACGCGGGCGAGCGGATTGCTGGTGCCGGCCGTGCGGGTTTTCGCCGAACCGCGCATTGCTGCACCCTGGGTGAAGAGGGTGAACGTCTTGTAGAGCCCGAGCAGGATACCGACGAAGGCCAGCGTGATGATCACATAGCCCACGACGCCACCGTGGTTGAGGCGGTCACCCATGGTCGGCAGTTCGCCGAGGATGCCGAACAGGTTACCTTTCGACGGATCGACCGGAGCTTTCACCACCTGGCCTTCGCCGGCGTTGATCACGGCGCCCATGGCCGACGAAAAGTTGCCGGCAGGCTGGCTTGCGAAGACCTGGAGGAAGGTCTCGCTGCCTTCACCCTTGCGGACCTCGACGAACTTGCGGCCATTGACAGTCGCAGCGGTGAAGACACCGATCCGGACTAGTTCGGCTTCAGCGTTCGACCCTTCCGGTCCGATGCCGTTCACGATGGCCGTGAAGGTCTTGACTTCGGATTGTGCGATCATCTCCTGGAGCATGGCTTTCGGGAGACGCTCGAGCTGCCCGCGGGTGGGCAGAACGCGGGCTTCTGCGATCTCGGCGATGCCGGCGACGCGGTCCTTGTAGTCGAAGTTGGAGACCGAGTTTGCGATTTCCGGCATCGTGGCACCGGCTGCAGACCTGAACTGGCCAAGCATTTCCTGGAAGTCGCCCGCGAGGGTCGAAACCTGGTCTTCAAGCGCGCCCAGCTGGGCTTCGTTGGCATCGAACTCCGCGCTGAGGGTGCGGGCCTTGGCTTCAGCGGCAGCGAGGACGCCGCGGGCCGACTGCATGCTGGCGGCCTGGCCGGCACGGTCGGCCTGGAACTGTTTCAGGCGGGCCTGATCCTCGGCCGACATCTGGTTGGCGTCCTGTCTGACTTTCGCCAGGACGTCGCTGAGGGACTGGGCCGAAGCCGGCGCAGCAGCAACCAGGGCAACCGATCCGAAAAGAACCGCAGCGCCCAGTGCCTTGAGTGAAGATTTGAACGTTTTCATAACTCTATGACCTTCGTATCTGATCAACTGGCCGATTACTGGACCGTGAACTTCTGGACGGGGGCGAACAGGACGACCTGCTGGGCCTTGCCCTGGGCAACGCGGATGGCACGCTTGATGTCGGCGGCGTAGCTGCCGGACAAGGGCTGCCATTCTTTTGCGGCGCGGTCATAGCGGGCGACCTTGCCGGCCGGCGTCATGTAAACCAGGGCGACACGGCCATAAAGGAACATTTCAACGGTCGTCGGGTTGCCGTCGATCGTGATCTCTTCCTGCCAGGTGTCGATCGTGCGGCCATACTCCATCTCTGCAGAATAGGCCTCCATGATCAGGCGGTACTGTTCAGCGGTCGTGACGTTTGGCTGGCGCATGACGGCATCGAGGGTTTCGAGGCGCGTCTTGCGCTCGTCAGCCTTGAAGGGAAGGTCTGCGGCGACAAACATTTTCAGGTCTTCGACCATGCCGAGCAGCATCGGCACCGTCTGGGCCGTGATGTCGTCGATCGAGCCGAGCTGTTCTGTCAGCGAGGCGATTTCCTCGCGCTGGCTATTGACAACCAGTTCCTGCTGCCTGGCGAAAAGTTCTGCGGCGTCGCGGCGCTGCAGGAGGGTGCGATACTCGCGCACCATGTCGGAACGGTCATCGTCCAGCTGGTTGATCTGGTCCTGGACCTGCTCAGCCTTACGGGTCGCTTGCTCGCCCGTTGTCAGGGCCTCGCGAAGCTGGGCATGGGCCGGAATGGCCAGGCCCGCAATCAACGCGGCAGCAATTACGCTGCGCGCGGGTGACAGAATATTCTTCATGAGGTTTGCCTCTCACTCTCCAAACGATCGCGCTCAGCCGGCGCGTAAATTCCTGGGTCCTGGGCGCACCTGCTTACGAGGGCGTCCCGATGATCTTCGGCTCAAACACAAACGAGCCGGCAGTTGGAACTGGAAGTGGATGGACAAGCCCCATCACCTCCCCAGTCTTTCGTGGAGCGCTTTCCGCTCTCTCTGTATTCTCTGTTCCCGGCAGGCCCGCTTCTGAGGCCAACCGGGAAAGCCCTTAGCGACGAACCTCAACGGTAACAATCCTCTAATTTAGGATCAATCACGCTTTACTATTCATCCCGAAAATAACCGGGCATGTCACGAACGCAATCAACGCTGCGCAGTAGCGGTGCCAATCAGGGGCATAAACCCGGAAGATGTCAGCAGGATGACGCTGCCCCGATAGCTCCTGAGGCTGATTTTGCCGGAGATTGGCTGGGGTGCTAGGATTCGAACCTAGGGTGGCGGTACCAAAAACCGCTGCCTTACCACTTGGCGACACCCCAACTGTGGAGCGCGCGAAATAGCTACTCTTTGTGTTGCTGGCAACTCCCGAAACGCGCCTCGCCTGCGGAGCGGCTCCCGGACCGGTTGCTATTGCCTCGGGCTGGCGCGCATCCAGATATGTCCGCACACCAGGTCTTTACTTTTTATCGATTATCAACGATATCGAAAATCGAGATAGCCCGGACCCCAGAACCAGCAGAGGAATTACCCCGGTCATGAGAACCTTCTTCCTGTCAATGGCAGGCGCTTTCGCCGCGATGATCCTGTTTGTGATCGCCGGATTTGTAATGCTTGCGTTCCTGATCGCCGGCGCTGTCAGTTCACAGCCGGCCCGGCCGGACAACGTCGTCCTCTCGATGGACCTGAATGCCGGCCTGCAAGACCAGACCCCCGCCGGCGGGTTTGCCGCCTTGTCCGGCATTCCCGGGTTCACGGACATCCTGATCAGGCTGAAGGCCGCCGAGACGGACGAGGCCGTTAAAGGGATCTACCTTCGCGGATCGTTCACCGGCATCGGCACCTCGCGCGCCGAAGAGCTGCGCACCGCCCTGAAAAGTTTCCGAGATTCCGGCAAGTTCGTGGTCGCCCACACGCAGGGCATGGTCGGACTCGGTGGCCCGTCTGCGTATCATTCGATCACGGCCGCAGAAGAAATCTGGATGCAGCCGGGCTCGGATTTCATGATCAACGGTGTCTCGTTCGAGACCGAGTTCCTGAAAGGCCTGTTCGAGAAAATCGGACTCACGCCGCAGATCTATGCGCTGTATGAATACAAGAACGCGCCCAACTCCTACAACGAAACGGCGTATACGGAGCCTCACCGCGAAGCGATGACGGCCCTCGCCACGTCGCTCTGGAATACGGCGCTCACGGACATTGCCGCAGACCGCGGCATGCAGGTCCCCGCCCTCAAGGCCATCCTCGAGAGCGGCCCGAAATCGGCAGAAGCCGCGCTTGAAGCCAAACTTGTCGACAAGCTCGGCTGGCCGGAAGATGCCGAGGAAGCCGCGCTGGAACGAGCCGGTGAAAATTCGGAACTGGTTGATCTCTTCTCCTACACCGCCCCCGCCTCGAAGGCGAAAGCAAGGGATGGCATGATCGCCGTCGTCGGCGGTGAAGGCGCCGTCGTCACCGGCGGCAGCGACTCGAATTCGCCGTTTGCCGACGCCCCCGGCTTTGCATCTGACGTCATCGCCCGCGCCATCCTCGACGCCGCCGACAACGAAAACGTCAAGGCGATCGTCTTCCGGGTCGACAGCCCCGGAGGCTCGCCCACCGCGTCCGACCAGATCTGGCGCGCCGTTGAGCGCGCCAAGGAAAAGGGCAAGCCGGTCGTTGTCTCGATGGGTTCGCTGGCCGCATCAGGTGGCTACTATGTCTCGACCGGCGCTGACGCGATCATCGCCAACCGCGGCACGATCACCGGTTCGATCGGCATCTTCGGTGGCAAGTTCGCCCTCGATGGCACCTTTAACAAGATCGGCGTGACCTTCGATAATGTCACGGTCGGCGGCGATTTCGCCAATGCTTACGGCGTCGCTCCGTTCAATCAGGGACAGGAAGCGGAAATCCGCGCGATGCTGAAACGCGGTTATGACCGTTTCGTCGGCCTCGTCGGCGAAGGCCGCGGCATGAGCTATGATCAGGTCCATGAAGTTGCCCGCGGGCGCGTCTGGAGCGGCGAACAGGCCCTGGAAATCGGCCTCGTCGACGAGATCGGCGGCATCATGACGGCGATCTCCAAGGCGCAGGAACTGGCCGGGATGGACACCGCAACGATGCCCCTGCTCGCCTACTATCCGCACCGCAAGTCCGGCATCGAAGCGCTGGAAAGCCTGTTCGGCGTGTCCGCCGAAACGGCCCGCGCCGCCGCCGTCCTCAGCGCAGTGGCCGGCGACGAGCGCACCCGGATCCTGATCGAGGAACTGGCCGTGGCCGACGCCGTCAACTCCGGCCAGGCGATGGCCATGGGCCCGCGCATCCGCGAACGCTAACGCCGGCCTGAGCCATCCTGATGCGGCCCGCCAGCTTGTCCTGGCGGGCCGTTTCATTGACGCCGGCGGCAATTCCTCGTTTCCTGATACAGCCCCGGCGCTTGTTAAGGTCCGGCGGATCGTCTAGCCCGCCCCGTGTGAAAAGGTCCTCCAGAAGCACATGAACATCATCGTCACCGGGGCGGCCGGTTTCATCGGCAGCGAAATTGCGCTGAGACTGCTGCGCGAAGGCCATTCGGTCACCGGCATCGATTCCTTCACCGCCTATTATGACGTGAAGCTGAAAGAAGACCGCGCCGCGCGCCTTGCCGCCTTCCCGAACTTTCGCCTCGCCCGCTACGGCGTGGAAGATGGCGCGATGATGGAGCGCGTGTTCGACCAGGTTCAGCCAGACATCATCCTCCACTTTGCTGCACAGGCGGGCGTGCGCTACAGCCTCGATCATCCGCGCGAGTATATCGACGCCAACATTGTCGGTTCGTTCAACATCATCGACCTCGCCCGCCGCTACAAGGCGCGCCACCTCATCCTCGCTTCGACCAGCTCGGCCTACGGCGCAAACCAGAAGTTCCCCTTCGAGGAGCGCGATTCGGCCCCCTATCCGCTGACCATCTACGCCGCGACCAAACTCGCCGCCGAACTGATTGCCCACAGCCATGCCCATCTCTACGGCGTGCCCACGACCGCTCTGCGCTTCTTCAGCGTCTACGGTCCCTGGGGCCGGCCGGACATGGCCTTCTTCCTGTTCACCGACAGGATCTTCAAGGGCCAGCCGATTGACGTGTTCAACAATGGCGACCTGCTGCGCGACTTCACCTATATCGAGGACCTGGTGGAATCGATCCGCCGGCTGATGGATTGCCCGCCCCAGATGGGCAGCCACATGATCCGAGGCGACTCGCTCTCGCCTGTCGCACCTTACCGTCTCGTCAATATCGGCAACGCAGCGCCGGTCCGGCTGATGGACTATATAGAGGCAATCGAGAAGGCGATCGGCAGGACGGGCGTCAAGAACATGCTCGGCATGCAGCCCGGCGACGTGAAGCAGACCTTCGCCGACGTGCGCCTCCTGAAGGCGCTCACCGGCTATACCCCGAATACCGACTACCGCGTCGGCATCCCGGCTTTTGTCGACTGGTACCGCAGCTACTACAAACCCGCCTGAAGACCGGCTGCAGCGGCAGCGGCGCAGAAATCTTCCGGCAAGGGCGCCTCGATCACGAGCCGCCCGCCTTCCGGGTGCGCCAGATCCAGTTTCGCAGCGTGCAGCATCAAACGCGGCGCCGTAGCCTGCCCTTCGCCGTAAAGCGCGTCACCGAGGATCGGGCAGCCGAGCGACATCAGGTGGACGCGGATCTGGTGCATCCGTCCCGTTTCCGGCGCCATCTGCATCAGCCCGAATTCGTCCTGGCGCGCCAGCACACGCCACCCCGTCCTTGCGGCTTGCGCGCCTTTCCGGTCCGGCCGCGCAATGATCATCCGCGACTTGCCACCTTCTTCCACTTTCACAAGCGATGCGTCGGCAACACCTGTTTCAGCCGAAGGCAAACGCCCCTTCACAAGCGCCAGATAGGTCTTCTGTACATCGCGTCCGGCGAACGCCTCTGACAGTTTCGCCGCCACCGGCTGCGTCCTGGCCGCCACGATCACGCCGGACGTGCCCTGGTCCAGCCGGTGCACCAGGCGCGGCCGTTTGCCGTTCGATTTCGCAAACGCCGCCATCAGGTCATCCAGCGACAGCGCCACGCCGCTGCCCGCCTGCACGGCAAGGCCTGCCGGCTTGTTGAACGCGATCAGCGAATTGTCCTCATGCAGGACCATGGCGCGAACAAAAGCGGTATCTTCAGGCGAAATATCGGGCACAGCGCGGTTACGGGTCATTCCGGCTTCTTAGTGCCCGCGCGAAGTTCTGCAAGGCGGCGGAGCCGCTGCGCAATCGGTGCTTCGCGGCCTTCGCCCCCGGGTTCGTAGAAGACCGGGCGTTTCATGCTTTCAGGAAAATAGTCCTGACCGGAGAAGCCTTCTTCCGTATCGTGATCATATTTGTAGCCAGACCCATAGCCCTGATCCTTCATCATCGAGGTCGGCGCATTGAGGATATGTTTTGGCGGCATCAGGCTGCCGGTCCCGGCAGCTGCGCGGCGCGCGGCCTTGTAGGCGACATAGGCCGCATTGGATTTCGGCGCGGTGGCAAGGTGGATCACGCAGTGCGCCAGCGCCAGTTCACCTTCCGGCGAGCCGAGCCGCTCATAGGTGCGCGCCGCCTCGCCGGCGACCAACAGCGCGGCCGGATCAGCCAGGCCGATATCCTCACTCGCCATGCGGATCAGGCGCCGCGCCAGGAAGAGCGGGTCCTCGCCGCCTTCGAGCATCCGGGCGAACCAGTAGAGCGCCGCATCCGGATCTGATCCACGTACGGATTTGTGCAGGGCGGAGACGAGGTTGTAGTGTTCCTCTCGGTCCCTGTCATAGGCCGCCGAACGCTTCGAGAGGAATTTTCCCAGATCGCCGGAAGACAGCAGCCCCGGCTCACCCATCATCGAGAAAGCCTGTTCGGCGAGGTTCAGCAGGTAGCGCCCATCCCCGTCCGCCATCGCCAGGATCATCGCGCGCGCGTCCCTGGTCACCGGCAGGCGGCGCTGTTCCATATCCTCGGCGCGCTGCAGTAGCCGCTCCAGCGCGGCGTCATCAAGACGTTTCAGGACCAGCACCTGGCAACGCGAGAGGAGCGCGCCGTTCAGCTCGAAGCTCGGATTCTCGGTCGTCGCACCGATGAGCGTCACGACGCCGCTTTCGACGAAGGGCAGGAAACCGTCCTGCTGGGCCCGGTTGAAGCGGTGGATCTCGTCGACAAAGAGCAGCGTGCCCCTGCCCATCTTGCGGCGCGATTCGGCGCGCTCGAACGCCGCGCGCAATTCCTTAACGCCGGAAAAAATCGCACTGATCGCCTCGAATGCGAGCCCCGTGCCTTCGGCCAGGAGCCGGGCAATCGTGGTTTTGCCCGTACCCGGCGGGCCCCACAGGATGATCGAGGAGAGCCGCTTCGCCGCCAGCATCCGCGACAGCGCCCCGTCCGGCCCGATCAGGTGGTCCTGCCCCACCACATCGGCCAGCGTTTGCGGGCGCAGCCGGTCGGCCAGCGGCCGCGGGGCGCCATCGGAGAGGCCAGCGGAGTCGAACAGGTCCGTCATAAGAGGCTTTCTAGGCGAGCGCGGCCAATGTGGTAAGCTGCGAAAACTACCGCCAGATACCGGGAGGAAGAACATGAAGCTGGAGATCACGCCTTCGGGCCAGGCCTGCGGCGCGGCCGTGCGCGGCGCAGACCTGTCGAAACCGATGACGAAAGACACTATTGCAGCAGTCCGGGCCGCCTGGCTGGAACACCAGGTGCTGGCCTTTCCCGACCAGAAGCTGACCGACGAGCAGCTGGAAGCCTACACCCTGAATTTCGGCCCCTTTGGCGAAGACCCTTTCATCGCACCGATTCCCGGCCACCCGCACATCATCGCAGTGAAGCGCATGGCGGATGAGACCTCGCCGGTCTTTGCCGAAAGCTGGCACTCCGACTGGAGCTTCCAGGCGAAGCCGCCGCAGGGGACGTGTCTTTATGGCAAGACGATCCCGCCCGCTGGCGGCGATACGCTGTTCACGAACCAGTATCTGGCGCTCGAACGGATGCCCGGCGATCTTCGCAAAAGGATCGAAGGCAAACGCGCCGTCCATTCTGCCAGGAACGCTTACGCGCCGACAGGTTTCTACGGCGCCGGCGACAGGGGCCGGAGCATGGACATCCGCCCGTCCGATGACGCGCAGGCGGTGCAGACCCATCCGGTCATCCACACACACCCCGAAACAGGCCGTGAATGCCTGTTCGGAACGGCGGGCTATATCATTGGCATCGAAGGCATGGACCCGGCTGAAGGCTGGGACCTCGTGTCCGAAATCTATCGCTGGCAGACACGGCCCGAGTTCCAGTACCGGCACAAATGGTCGCCGGACATGCTGGTGATGTGGGACAACCGGTGCACCCTGCACATGGCGACCGGCGGCTATGCGGGCCATGACCGGCTGCTGCACCGCACCACAATTGGCGCTGCCTGAGGCGTTCCCGAGGGGCAATCTTCGGGGTATGCTTCTCCCCAGGCCGCACAGATGGCCCTTTGGAGGAAGATCGATGGCTGATACCTGGCATGGCGCAAGCGCTGGCATTCCGGATCCGTGGACCTTGCCGCTGGAGACGTTCGACGTCTCAAAGGGCGGAACTGTTCGAGCAGGACCTGCATTGGGAATATTTCCGCAGGCTGCGGAAAGAGGCGCCGGTCCATTACTGCCCTGACAGCCTTGTCGGGCCGTACTGGTCGATCACGAAGTACAACGACATTGTCGCCGTCGATACGAACCATAAGGTATTCTCCTCGAGCCCGAGCATCGGGATTGGCGATCCGAGCGACGGCATTTATCCGCCAATGTTCATCGCCATGGACCCGCCGATCCATGACATCCAGCGCAAGGCCGCGCAGCCGGCCGTGGCGCCGATGCAGCTGGCTGAGCTGGAAGGCCTGATCCGCTCGCGCGTGATCAACATTCTCGACAGCCTGCCCGTCGGCGAGCGGTTCAACTGGGTGGAAAAGGTGTCGATCGAGCTGACGACGCAGATGCTGGCCACGCTGTTCGACTTTCCGTTCGAGGACCGGCACAAGCTGCCTTTCTGGTCAGACGTGGCGACGACGACCGACGCCGCCGGGATTGTCGGGGCCGACATGGAATGGCGCATGAAGCACCTGACCGAGTGCGTGCAGTATTTCTCGCGCCTCTGGACCGAGCGGGCGGCGGCGCCGCAGAAGATGGATTTCATCTCGCTGCTGGCCCATAATCCGGACACGAAGGACATGATCCACAATCCGATGGAGCTGATGGGCAACCTGATGCTGCTGATCGTCGGCGGCAATGACACGACCCGGAACTCGATTTCCGGCGGCGTGTATTTCCTCAACAAGTTCCCGGCCGAGTATGCGAAACTGAAAGCAGACCCGGGCCTGATCTCCA
>CALGEF010000279.1 GCA_937881755.1 uncultured Acidobacteriota bacterium | reverse complement strand
CCGCTGTGGGACGAACTCTTCCCCGCCGAGCAGGCGCGCATAGTCACGCTGCTGGTCGACCGCGTGGACATCGGCACGGATGGGCTCAACGTCCGGCTGCGTATGGATGGGCTCGGCGGTCTCACGCGCGAGATGCTGGCTGGATACATGGGAGCGGCTGCATGACCCGAGGCACGCCGATCCCGGAAACCATGACGCTCCACGTTCCGTTTCGCATCGTGAAACGCGGCGGGCGGAAGGAGATGCAGACGCCAGACGGTGCCACCCAACGCCGCCGGACAGACAGCACCCTCGTCAAGGCACTGGCGCGCGCTTTCCGGTGGAAGCGCCTGCTGGAATCGGCCGAGTTCGCCACCATCGCCGAACTGGCCGAGCGCGAGGGCATCGCATCCTCATACATGACGCGCGTCCTGCGCCTCACGCTGCTCGCGCCGGACATCGTCCAGGCGATCTTGGACGGCACACAGGGTCCGGAGGTGACGCTGGCGAAGCTAATGGAACCGCCCCCACTCGGATGGGATGAGCAGCGACGCGCGTTTGCGCGCGACTGAGCACTCAAGTGCATGGCTTCTCAAGCTGTTCCTGCTATTGCGCATTCGGCCAAATTGGCCAAAAGTGGACAGAGAAAATCGGGGAGTGACATGCAGACCCTGACCGCCAAGGATGCAAAATACGGTTTCGGTCGGCTGATCGACCTTGCTCGGGCCGAACCGGTGGCAGTGGCCAAGCACGGGCGGACGGTCGTCGTCGTGCTTGCGGTCGAAGAGTATGAGCGCCTGAAGGCAATTGAATCGGAGCGAAGCGCGACAACGCCCCGTTCCGGCGAAAAGATATGAGACGGGGACGGAATGGCTGAGCAGGTGCAAAGAGACAGGTTTGTTGCGGCTTTGAAAGAGCTTGGTGGCTCCGCCGGCAATGGCCGCCTGCGCGACGCGCTGCAGTGGGACGAAGCCGGCTACAACGCAGTGAAGGATGAACTTGTCGCCGAGGGGGTCGTGACGCCCGGGCGCGGGCGCGGCGGCTCGGTCTCGCTTGGAGGCGCGGTTGAGGTTGACGCAGCGGAACCAGCGCCGGTTGCCCTACGCGCGAAACCAGTCCGCGCCAATGGCAATGGCGGAAACCTCGGTTTCGAGGCCGATCTCTTCAAGGCGGCGGACAAGCTGCGCGGCAACATGGAGCCATCCGACTACAAGCACGTCGCGCTTGGCCTGATCTTCCTCAAGCACATTTCCGACAGCTTCGAGGCAAAGCGCGCCGAGTTGCTGGCCGAATATCCCGACGGCGCCGAAGACCCGGACGAATACGCGGCTGAAAACATCTTCTGGGTGCCCAAGGAAGCGCGCTGGTCTCATCTTCAGGCCAACGCCAAACAACCTTCGATCGGGAAAATGATCGACGAGGCGATGATTGCCATCGAGAAGCGCAACGAAAGCCTGAAGGGCGTCCTTCCGAAGGATTATGCCCGGCCCGCGCTCAACGCGGTGATGCTCGGCGAACTGATCGATCTGATTTCCGGCATCGCACTTGGCCAGGAAAAGGGCGAAGCCCGCGATGTGCTCGGTCGTGTCTATGAATACTTCCTCGGCCAGTTCGCCGGTTCGGAAGGCAAGCGCGGCGGCGAATTCTATACGCCACGCTCGGTGGTGCGCGTGATGGTCGAGATGATCGAGCCCTACAAGGGCCGCGTCTATGATCCGTGCTGCGGCTCGGGTGGCATGTTCGTTCAGTCCGAAAAGTTCGCCCTGGAGCACGAGGGACGGATCGGCGACATCGCCATCTACGGCCAAGAGTCGAACTACACGACGTGGCGGCTCTGCAAGATGAACCTTGCCGTTCGCGGCATCGATTCTGACATCAAATGGAACAGCGAGGGGAGCTTTCACAAGGACGAGCTGCGCGACCTGAAGGCCGATTTCGTCCTCGCCAACCCACCCTTCAACATTTCCGATTGGGGCGGCGACCGGCTGCGCGAGGATGTGCGCTGGAAATACGGCATCCCGCCCGCCGGCAACGCCAACTTTGCGTGGGTGCAGCATATCGTGCATCACCTTGCCCCTGCGGGTGTGGCGGGGGTGGTGCTGGCCAATGGCTCCATGTCGTCCACACAGAACGGCGAAGGCGATATCCGGCGTGCGCTGATCGAGGGCGCGAACGGCGCCCCGGGCGTCGTCGATTGTATGGTCGCGCTGCCAGGACAGCTTTTCTATTCGACGCAGATTCCTGTCTGCCTTTGGTTCCTCGCCAGGGATAAGTCGAACGGCATCGCCCGCGATGCGAAACTGCGCGACCGGCGGGGCGAAGTACTGTTCATCGATGCGCGCAAGCTCGGGCACATGGTGGACCGCACGCGCAAGGAGTTCTCCGACACCGACATCGAGAAGATCACTCGCGCCTATCACGCCTGGCGTGGAGAGGGTGACGCCGGGACTTACGAGGATGTGCCCGGCTTTTGCATGTCTGCAAGCTTGGAGGAGATCAAGGCACACGGCTACGTGCTGACGCCGGGGCGCTATGTCGGCGCGGCCGGTGTAGAAGAGGACGACACGCCGTTTGCGGGGCGGTTCGCCGCACTGCAAGAGGCGCTGGAAGCGCAATTCGCCGAGGCAGAAGAACTGACGGCAACGATACGCTCGCGACTGGCGGGAGTTGGGTTGTGAATCAGGCCAAGAAACCTGTTTTTGCACCCCTTGAAGCCAATAATTGGCCGATTGTGCGTAAATGGGCACGCCTCGATGAAGTATGCGAAGGCGTATTCGACTGTCCGCACACGACGCCCGAAATCACTGACGAAGGGCCCTTTGTTGTTCGATCGCAAGATGTGAGGACAGGCGTATTCCGACTGGATCAGGCCGCTCGTGTAAGTGAAGAGACCTATCAAGATCGCATTGCGAGGGCCGAGCCCGGCTTCGGTGACATTCTTTACAGTCGGGAGGGAACATACTTCGGGCTAGCCGCCGAGGTTCCTCGAGGTGTTCGAGTTTGCCTTGGCCAGCGGATGGTGCTGATCAGGCCGACGGCAGCTATCGAAACTCGTTTTCTGCGACTCTGGCTCAACTCGCCAATCCTACACAGGCATATCATGGGCTTCCGCGACGGCTCCGTAGCCGAGCGGCTAAACATGCCGACGATACGAGGGCTTCCGGTTCCCACCATCCCCCTCCACGAACAACGTGCCATCGCGTCCATCCTCGGCGCGCTCGACGACAAGATCGAACTGAACCGACGGATGAATACGACGCTGGAGGCCATGGCGCGGGCGATCTTCAAGGACTGGTTCGTCGATTTCGGCCCGACCCGCGCCAAGATGGAAGGTCGCGCACCCTACCTCGCTGCGGAGATATGGTCCCTGTTCCCCGACAGCCTCGACGCCGACGGCAAGCCGGATGGGTGGAAGGGCGGCGCTCTGTCGGATGTCGCAAGCCTGAACCCGGAAAGCTGGTCTCGCACAAGCTATCCCGACACGGTCGACTATGTCGATCTATCGAACACAAAATGGGGAACGATTGAAGCGATTACACCATTCACGAGCGACGACGCGCCCAGTCGCGCGCAGCGCATCCTGCGGCCAGGCGACACGATTGTTGGAACCGTCCGACCGGGGAACGGGTCGTACGCTTTCGTTTCCGCGCAGGGTTTGACGGGTAGCACCGGCTTTGCTGTGCTTCGGCCGATTCAGGACATCTACCGCGAGGCGGTTTACCTTGCAGCCACTGCGAAAGAGAACATCGACCGCTTGGCACACTTGGCCGATGGTGGCGCCTATCCGGCAGTACGCGCGGAGCTTGTTGCAGCGACTGAACTTTTCGCCGCTCCCGAGAGCCTTTTCACCGCCTTCAGTGCTGCAACCAGCGCGCTGATAGACCGCGCGGAAGCAAACAAGCTGGAGAACCGCACCCTCGCCGCCACCCGCGATCTACTACTTCCAAAGCTTATGTCGGGCGAGGTGCGCGTGAAGGACGCCGAGAACCTCGTCGGGGAGGCACCATGACACGCGCGGCTGTCCGTCCCGAACTGTTGCGCTGGGCACGGGAGCGGGCCGGCATTGATGACCCCAGCGACCTGCAGAGCCGCTTCCCGAAGCTTGGCGAATGGGAAACCGGCGAAGCGCAGCCCACGCTCAAGCAACTGGAGGCGTTCGCGCAGGCCGTTCATGTGCCGATCGGCTACCTCTTCCTGCCCGAACCGCCGGAAGAGCCGCTGCCGATCCCGGATTTCCGAACCCATGACGGGCGCGGGCTGCGACGCGCCAGCCCCGAACTGCTGGACATGCTCTACGCCTGCCAGGAACGGCAGGGCTGGTATCGCGATTTCGCGCTGACGGTGCGCATGCCCGAGGCGGCCTTCGTTGGCAGCGCTGCGCTCTCCGACAGGCCACAAGACGCGGCAAGTCGCATGGCCGAGACGCTCGGTTTCGACGTGGCTGCGAGGGCCGCCTGTCGCACCTGGGAGGAGGCGCTGCGGCTCTTCATCGCCCAGGCCGATGCCGCCGGTGTGCTGGTGATGGTGAGCGGCGTCGTGCTCTCCAACAACCGGCGCACCCTTGACCCGGAGGAGTTCCGCGGCTTCGCGCTGGCCGACAAGCGCGCACCGCTGGTGTTCATCAACGGGGCGGACACGAAATCCGGCCAGATGTTCACGCTGGCGCACGAACTGGCGCATCTTTGGCTCGGGTCGTCGGCTGTGTCGGATGCCAGCGCCGCGCCGCTCAATGGCTACCGCCGTGAGGAAGTCTGGTGCAACGCGGTTGCCGCTGAGCTTCTTGTGCCCCTTGCTGCATTTCGGTCGGCGATCCAGCCGCAGGAACCACTCGACCAGTCTCTGACAAGGCTGGCAAGGCAGTTCAAGGTCAGCACGCTTGTCATTCTGCGCCGGCTGCTGGATGCGGGCGCGCTCG
>CALGEF010000278.1 GCA_937881755.1 uncultured Acidobacteriota bacterium | reverse complement strand
GACCGACCGCGTCGAAGGCATCGAGACGCGCGTCGATCGCACGCTGTCTGATGCCGCCGCCCGGGTTGAACGCGCTGTCGAGCAGGCGGAAATCCGCGCCGAAGGCGCCGCCCGCGGCCTTGCCCAACGCATGACCAGCCTCGAGTCGAACGTTCAGGAACGCCTCGTGGTCGCCGGCCAGTCCGAGGAACGCCTCAGCGCCGTCGAGGCCGACGTCTCGGGCGCGCTGAACTCAATGGAATCGACACTGCTGCGAATCCAGGAGCGGCTCAACCGCGCCGAGACCGGCACCGACTCGGCGCTGAAAAGCCTCGAGACCAACTTTGCACACCTCGACGAGCGGATCGAAGCCGTCGCCAGCCAGATCGATCCCGAACAGGCTGAACGCCTTAAACAGGAATTCGAGGCCCGCTTCGAGGACCTCACCCGGTCCGTACGCAGCGCGGTGGACAATGCCCGTATCGAACTGGCCACCGAGATCGCCCACGCCGCTGCCGGTCAGGACGAGAAGCTCGAAGAGCGCCTCAAGGCAGAAGTCAGTGAACTGAAGGCCCGCCTCGCGCAAGTCGAAGCCCGCGAGCCAGCAGATCTCTCCGCCACGGTGCAGGAAGAAATCGGCCGCCTCGGCACGCAGGTCGCCGAACGCATCGACGCGCTCGCCGCGCACGTCGAGGACCGGCTCGAAGAAAGCGAGATGCGCAGCGCCGACGCGATCGAGCAGGTCGGAGAACAGGTCACCGTCGCCGCTGTCCGCCTCCAGAAACGCCAGGACGAAGCGCTCACCGCGCTCGCCCAGGACATGGACGGCATGCGCAAGGCCTCTGATGCCCGGCTTTCGGACGCGCTCGCCGGCGTCTCCGAACGGCTCGAGCGCATGCAGTCTCAATCCTCTGAGTCTCTCTCACCCGTGCAGCGCGCCATCGCGGCGCTCGCCACACGACTCGAAAGCCTGGAGTCCTTCACCACCCCGCCGCACGTCGAAGCGCAGCCGCCCGTCCTGGAGCCGGACTTCGGCGCCTCGATGTTCACCGACGATCCTGAGCCGGAATACAAATCCGCATCGATGTTCGAAACCGAAATCGAGGACGAGCCGGCCAACCGCGCGCCGGTCTTTGCCGCTGTCGATGATGCCGACGAATTCGAAGCCGGCTTCTCCGGCTGGGAAGTCATCGAAAACAAGGAACCGGCCAGCCCCTACAAGTCCGACTTGGACGCCATCCGCGCGGCCGGCGAACGCCTTATGCCGGCTGACCCGGAGCCGCCCGAAGAGGTCCACACCTATGTCGCCGATGCCCCGGAACCGTACGCGGAGCCTGAAGAGGACGGCGGCTTTGATCCTGTTGCCGAACTCGACGGCTTCGACATGATCGGCGACAGCCTCGAAGACAGCCACACCGAAACCCGGGAGTCCGACATCTTCGACGACGAGCCGGATGTCCCCCGTACGCTCGCGGAAACCGAAACCCGCCCGCCGGTGGAGGCGCCGCCCGAAGAATCGACGGGCGACTATATCGCCCGTGCCCGCCGCGCCGCGATGGCCGCTTCCGAACAGACCTCGCGCAACAGGCCGCGGGCCGGCCAGCTGCCGGTCGAAACCAGGCCTGCCGGCCAGAAATCCGGTAGCGCCCGCGTGCCGATGTTCCTCGCCGCGTCCGCCGTCGTGATCACCGGCGCCGGTGTCGGCGGCTATCTCTACCTGCGCGGCAAGCAACCGGTCACGCCAACCCTGTCCGGCCCGGTCGACACCTATGTAGATCCGGTGACTGGCGCAGCGGCCGCCACGACCACGGCCGCTGCGGTCACGGCGCCGGCGGTGCAGGCCGACGCCGAGCAGATGCTGTTCGAGGATGACACCGCGCTCGTCGCCGACACGCTGTTTGGCGAAGCCGGGACCGCACCTGCCGAGCCTGAAAGCAGCGAAATCCTCGCCCTCGCCGAAGCCGCGGCCGCCAAGGCGCAGGAGCCCGCGCCGCCAGTCCTCGCCTCCGTCCAGCCGGTGACGCCTGTCCTCAAGCCCGCCGCCAAAATTGCGCCCAAGTCCGCGTCGAAACCGGCCTTGGAGCTGACGCCGGAACAGGTTGCCATCCGCTCGATCATCACCGCCGCAGAAGCCATCGAAGCCAGCGGCCCGCCTTCGCTGAAACCGTCCGTACCCGCCCTGGAGCCCGAAACGGTGTCGGAGCCCGCAAAACGCACCGTACGCGGCGATACGACCTTCCCCGCCATCCCGGTCGTCGTCACGGTCGAGGCCGAAGCCAATGCCGGCAACGCCGTCGCCCAGTACCAGTACGCGCAGGTGAAGCTGTCCGAGGGCGACCTCGAAACCGCCGCCTCCCTCCTGCGCCGCGCTTCGCAGAAAGGTGTCGCGCCTGCCCAGTACGAACTCGGTAAGCTCTACGAGCGCGGCCAGGGCGGTGACAAGGACATGATCGAAGCCCGCAACCTGATCCAGAAGGCCGCTGAAGCCGGACAC
The DNA here is from genome assembly GCA_937881755.1 of uncultured Acidobacteriota bacterium. Taxonomy (GTDB): domain Bacteria; phylum Pseudomonadota; class Alphaproteobacteria; order Caulobacterales; family Hyphomonadaceae; genus Hyphomonas. The sequence goes on along the minus strand of CALGEF010000278.1, from coordinate 3,886 downwards.
GTCAACGCGATGTACGACTACGCGCTGTTCCTTGCCGAGGGCGAAGGTGGCGCGAAGTCAGAAGCCGATGCAGTGACCTGGTTCAACGAAGCCGCCGGGCTTGGCCTGGTCGATGCGCAGTACAATCTCGGTGTCGTGCATGCCGAAGGCATCGGTACCCCGCAGGACCTGACCGAGGCGCTGTTCTGGTTCGAAGTGGCCGCACGGGCCGGTGACACCGGGGCCGAGCAGGAAGTGAAAAACCTGCGTACGCGTGTCTCCATGTCGGACTCGCTGGAAGCCAGCGAGAAGGCCGCCAGGTGGAAAGCCCGGACACCGGTCGCCCTCGCCAATGGCCGCTTCGGCGCCCAGCGCTGGAACACCGGCAACCCGCTGCAGGTCCAGGCGGTGCAGACCGCGCTCAGCCGTCTCGGCTTCGGGGCCGGCACGCCGGACGGCGTGATTGGTCCGCGCACGGCTGACGCGATCAGCGACTATCAGGCGATGGAAGGCCTCGAGGTGACCGGCACGATTACGCCGGAACTCGTCGACCACCTGAATGCCCGCGCTGGCGGCGCCCGAAGCACCTGATCCCCGAAACAGGGATCAGTCCTGCGGTGCCGTCAGGTCGATGCGCCGGACTTCCATCACCGTGCCGTTCTCCGGCACGCCTTCGATCAGTTCCGAGTTGACCAGCGCCAGTACCCGGCCACCGGTGAAGATCGGCCGCGCATTGCCGTACCAGTCGACGCAGGAGACTTCGCACTGGTAGCCGGCAGGGTTCCCGGTTTCCGGATCGCGCCGCGCCGCGATCAGGTCGCCCGCCTTGCTCAGCTTTCCGTCTGCATCCGTTGCGAGATAGCTGAGATCAGAACTTGCCGACCACCACCACCAGCGCTCTGACTCCTCTGACCGCGTGACGGTCGGCAGGCCGATCAGCCCTTTGCCGTCTGCGCCGATACCGCTATTGAATGAATGGCTGCGGTTCTCGCTCTCAAACCGGTTCTCGAGCACGAAGGTACTGGCAACATCCGGCTCGTCCTTGCGCAGGTCGATCAGCGACACGCTAAGCCCCTTCGCGTCGCGGTAGCCGGTCAGCGCCATGTATGGACCCGCACGCTCGGCGCGGATCACGCCGTGCGGCACACTTACCGTGAACGGCCAGGCGGGGTTGGCCACCGGCACGGTGATGGCGCGGCCATCTTCGCGCGCTTCGTCGCCCTCTTCCGGCGCCCAGCTGCCCCAGCCATCGCGCGCGCCGTACACGAGATGCGATGGCGTGAAGCGCGCTTCATAGTCCGACGTGCCCGGCGACGGCAGCGGCACATAGCTGCCGCCCGGCGCATCGGTCAGCGTCGCCGACAGCGCGCTCAGCGGCGTATCGAAGAAGGTCAGCCTGGCCGGCTCGCCGTAGATCTGTCCGCAGGCGGCCGTGTTCCAGTCGACCAGGGCGCGGAACGTGCCGGCGTCCATGTCCATCGAAAACTGGTTCTGCGGCTCGCCCCGCACGCTCAGCACAGATGGCTGCGCGCCATCGATCGGCAGTTTCACCAGCACCGAGGGCGTGATCTCGCGCACCTGCGGATGGCTGAGGCGCGGCTGGCAGGCATTGGCGGTGAGCTCGGTCTCGCTCGAGCGTTCGCTCCAGGCCGGGTTCATCCAGAGCCAGAAGGAATCCTTCGTGACGAGGAACTCATGATCCTCGCTGCCGGCTATCGCGGTCGCAGTGCACGCGGGCGCCGACGCATCGGTGACGCCGGAGATATCGCACACGGTGACAGTATGGATGACCGGTTCCAGCAAGCGCTGCACCGGCATCCAGATATCCCCGGCGCGGAACAATGGCCGTCCGCGCATGTGCTCACGCTCGCCGTCTGGTCCCTCCTTGCGCCACTCGCGGATTTCCGGCGGATCGAACGTGTCCCACCAGCCCTGGCCGGAGGTGTAGATCGGTGTGTGGATGACAAGCTTCCCGTCGATCATCCGCGAGGCGTAATTGCTGCCCGAGTAATAGTCGTCGGATGAAATGTAGAACGTCGCCTGCCGCGCCACCTTGCCGTCATCGCCGAGCGTCAGCACCGTGAACTCGCTGGCATTCTCGTCGTACGAATAACCGGTGACGAGGATGGTGCGTCCCGAGACGAGCATCTCATCATACCAGGTGTCTTCGGCGCTGGAGCGATACACATCCGCGCGGTCCGTCAGCTTCAGTCCCGGCGCGCCGCCCGGCAGGATGTCGGTAACGAACAGTCGCCCGTCCTGCAGCACGACAAGGAAACTGCCGATCTGCTTGACGATGCCGCCCTCGTCGACGCCGGCTTTCTGGTTGTTGGTAATCTCGGGGTTTGCCGGATCTGCCGGGGTAGAAGAACCGGTCACGACGATCCCGGACTCTGAGGCCACCGCATCGGCCGTTGCCATCGCGGGCGCTGGCGACATCGCGGCTCCGGGGGGCGCTGCCATCGCCGCCACCGGCATGTCGCGCCACGCATAGACACCGCGCTGTTTCGCAGCCCCGCGGACCGCCTTCAGCCAGTCGAGAAATTCCTGCTCACTGGTGAAACGCGAGAGCGTTGCCGAGCGCAGGCGGTCGAGCGCCGGATCGGCATAGGCAGGCACGGACTTGTCCGGCGCGGCGAGTTCGATGTTTGCGAACCGGTTCACCGGCGGCGCGGCTTGCGCGAAGGCTTCAGCCTCCGGTTCGCTCTGCCAGGGACGCAGCGAACTGCAGGCAGAGGCCGTGATCATCAGAGCCGCGAGGCTCGCAGCGTGCATCAACTTCATGGGACTCCCCTCCCTGTCATGGCCGGGAGTCAGGACACCAGACTTTGGCAGAGTAAAGGCAGACGCTTTTGGCGCGGGAAGATGTTCCCACGCGCGCCAAACCGGATTAACTGCCCTGCCATGACCAATTCGAACGACATGCCCCTAGCCGCCAAACCCATCGACCGCGCCGCCCACCGCCGCGCCGATGAAGCCTGGCTTGAAGATGCTTTCAAACGCGAGGACGCACTCGTCTTCCTGCTGCGGGGCGCCATTCCGCTGATCGCGCGCGATGGCGGCCTCGTCTGGATGGGGCCGGAAGCGGCCCGCGTGTCGCCCGGCTCGCCGCGCCTCTTTCTCGGAGAGGACAAGGCCGGCGCGCCGGTCTTCGCGCTGGAACTTCCGCCGAAGTTCGACCTGGATGGCTCGCTGATCGAAGGCATTGGCGAGTTCCTGGACTTCCGGCAAGCCGCGGCGCGGATGCCCGCGATGGACGCCAACTGCGCCTCCACCGCGCGCAGCCTTTTCCTCTGGCACGGATCGCACGGCTACTGCGCAAAGTGCGGCGGGCGCAATGGAATCACCGATGCCGGCTGGAAAGCACAGTGCTCTGCGTGCGGCGCCGAACACTTCCCACGCACCGACCCTGTCGCGATCATGCTCGCCGTGCAGAACGGCCACGCGCTGATCGGCCGCCAGAAATTCTGGCCCGCAGGTTTCATGTCCTGCCTGGCAGGCTTCTGCGAGCCGGGCGAAACCATAGAGCAGGCCGCGTCGCGGGAGCTGTTCGAGGAGGCCGGCATCAAATGCGATCCGGCGCAGGCGGAATATGTGGCATGCCAGCCCTGGCCATTCCCCTCTTCGCTGATGATGGGCTTCATCCTGCCAGCACAGTCGGACGCGATCACCATAGATCCGAAGGAGCTCGAGAGTGCGCGTTGGGTCTCGCGCGCCGAGATGCGTGAAATTCTTTCCGGAAAACATTCCGAACTTTTCTGCCCTCCTGCCTCTGCAATTGCCCATCATATATTGAAGGTTTGGGCCGAGCGGGACGACTGAACGTATACGGACGAATACATGAACTCGCCTGAAAAATGAATTTTAGGAGTTGCATTCTCGCGAATCACGATATTATTGCATGGCC
>CALGEF010000277.1 GCA_937881755.1 uncultured Acidobacteriota bacterium | reverse complement strand
CCTCTGCTGCGTGGCGCCACGGCTAGCCAGCGCCCGGCCTGCGCCGGGCCCCGGTATTGGCGGCGCCCCGGCCGGGTGCGCACATGCCCGCCCGCACGCGTCAATCAGGTGTTTAAGCACCTGATCGGCGGGGAATGTCGTCGCACGGGCGCCTCAACGCAGGGGCAGCAGGGCGGTCTGCAGCCCTGGCCGGCACACGAACCGCGGCAAGGGGGTTTTCCGGCGCCGGTGGCTGCCCGCCGCTGCAAGCGACCAGGGCGGCGGGAATGAGGACAATGAAGAGGTTTCGTATGGCGTGCCTCCTGCGGCGACCGCTCCCGGGGCCAACCCGCAACATCGCCCGCGGTTGCCCCGGCCCCGGCATGACCCTGGACGGCCCCACCTCGTCCTGCGGAGCTCGGGAATCCCCCGCCGCGCCACTCTCCCCTTCCGGTTCGGAGAAAGAGCAGCTAAAGCCCAGCCATGACCCATAAACAGAGCATTCTCGCCCATCTCACCGCCGAGCAGGACGCCGCGTCCGGCGCGGAACATGGCATCAGGGCCGATGAGTGGGAGCGCCTCGTCTCGCGGCTCGGCCGGAATCCCAACCTCGTCGAACTCGGCATCTATTCGGTGATGTGGAGCGAGCACTGCTCCTACAAATCCTCCCGCCGCCACCTCGCAAAGTTCCCGACCAAGGGCCCGCGCGTCATCCAGGGGCCGGGCGAGAATGCCGGCGTCATCGACATCGGCGACGGCCAGGCCGCCATCTTCAAGATGGAGAGCCACAACCACCCGTCCTACATCGAGCCCTACCAGGGCGCCGCCACGGGCGTCGGCGGCATCCTGCGCGACGTCTTCACGATGGGCGCGCGCCCGGTCGCGCTGGTCAATGCACTGCGCTTCGGCGACCCCAGCCACCCGAAAACGCGCCAGCTCGTCTCCGGCGTCGTCGCCGGCATCGGCGGCTATGGCAACTGCGTCGGTGTGCCGACCGTCGCTGGAGAGACGCAGTTCGACGAAGGCTATAACGGCAATATCCTCGTCAATGCGATGGCTGTCGGCCTCGCCGACCAGGACAAGATCTTCTACGCACGCGGCGCCCTGCCGGGCCTGCCGATCCTGTATGTCGGCTCCAGGACCGGCCGCGACGGCATCCACGGCGCCACGATGGCCTCGGCCGAGTTTACCGAGGGCGAGGAAGACAACCGTCCGACCGTGCAGGTCGGTGATCCGTTCACGGAGAAGCTGCTGATCGAGGCCTGCCTCGAACTGATGGCGACCGACGCGATCCAGTCGATCCAGGACATGGGCGCCGCCGGCCTCACCTCCTCCTCCGTCGAGATGGCAGACAAGGGCGGCGTTGGCATCGAAATGGACCTCGACGCCGTGCCGCAGCGCGAGACGGGCATGACCGCTTACGAGATCATGCTGTCTGAAAGCCAGGAACGCATGCTGATGATCCTCAAGCCCGGCAAGGAAGCCGTGGCCAAGGCGATCTTCGACAAGTGGGACCTCGACGCCGAAGTCATCGGCATCACGACGACCACAGGCCGCCTCGTGCTGAAACAGCACGGCGCCGTTGTTTGCGACATCCCGGTCGCCCCGCTCGGAGAAGACGCCCCCAACTATGACCGTCCGTGGACCGAGCCCGCCAAGCGCGCGCCGTTCGACATCACGAAATATCCCGAACCGGACAATTATGGCGCGGTGTTGCTGAAGCTCATGTCGACACCGGACATGGCCTCCAAACGCTGGGTCTGGGAACAGTATGACCGCCACGTCATGGGTGACACGCTCGACAGCTCCCAGTCCGGCGGCGACGCCGCGATCGTGCGCGTACACGGCACCAACAAGGCGCTGGCGATCTGCTCCGACTGCAATCCGCATTATGTGGCCGCAGACCCCTACGAAGGCGGCAAGCAGGTCGTCGCGGAAGCCTACCGCAACCTCTCGGCCGTCGGCGCGCTCCCCATCGCGATCACTGACAACCTGAACTTCGGCAATCCCGAAAAACCTGCCACGATGGGCTATATCGTGAAGTCGATCGAAGGCATGGCCGAGGCCTGCCGCGTGCTCGACTTCCCCGTCGTGTCCGGGAACGTGTCGCTCTACAACGAGACCGACGGCAAGGCGATCCCGCCGACGCCCGTGGTCGGCGGCGTCGGCCTGATCGAGGACCTGTCGAAAACCGCGACGCTGAAAGGCGCGCAGGACGGCGACGCGCTCATCCTGATCGGCGAAGCCCCAGGCCATCTCGGCGCCTCGCTCTATGCACGCGTCTGGCTGGGCCTGAAGGGCGATGACCTTGGCCCGCCGCCGCCGGTAGACCTCGAAACTGAAAAGAAGAATGGCAGCTTCATCCGCAGCCTGATCAATGCCGGGCTCGTGAACGCTGTCCACGATGTCAGCGATGGCGGCATTGCCTGCGCCGCTGCTGAAATGGCGCTCGCCTCCGGCATCGGCGTGCGCTTCATCGGCAACCGCGAACCCGAAGACAAGCGCGACGAAGCCTGCCTGTTCGGCGAAGCCTCGGCGCTTTACCTGGTGGCGGGCAACGAAGTCCAGCTGAAGCAATGGGACTCGCGCGGGTTCATGCCGGGCCGCCTTGGCGTATTTGGCGGCGACGCCGTTGTGCTCGAAACCGGCTGGGGCAAGGAGGCACCGGAGTTTACCGTCAGGCTCTCCGACCTGCGCGCAGCCCACGAAGGCTGGATGCCGGGCTACATGAACGCGGTGGGATGACAAACGCCCTCCGGCGGCGACAGGCCCCGGTTACGGATCAGAATTTCCAGCCGGCACCCGGCAAGGCGCCGGAGGCCGGGCCATCGGCCGTATCTTCGAGATTGATGCTGAGGCCGCCGGGCGTCCCGGGGAATGCATCGAGGTCAGTATAAGCATAACCAGCCCGCGCGCAGGCGCCGGGACGCTCCGTGAGCGCAGGCTCGGCCTTGCCGCAGAAGCCGGCAGGACAGTTGAGGCCCAGGCCGCCTGTCGCCGCCATCACATCACCGGGATCACCGTCATTATTGTCGTCGAAGCTGAT